>CANETG010000045.1 GCA_947440875.1 Bacteriovoracaceae bacterium | reverse complement strand
TTTTCACCCTTTGTTTCTTCACTCAGTATAAAGAACCTTCGCAAGTGGTGAATTTAATAGTAATGAAAAATCGTTCATCTTACATCGCCAATCACCTGAGAGATCGTAAGGAATTAAAATCCATTCATAAGGCCTCAGGAGAAGTTGGCTGCCCTGTCGATTGGACGCTTTATTTTCGCTCCTGTAATCTAGGTCCTCCATGATCAAAAAAGACCTCCCTCCCCGCTATTATCTGGATCACTTTCGGGACATGATTGGTGCCATTCGAAAGGGACACTTTTCTTATCTTGAAGATAAGCATCATGCTTTTCTGCGAGATTTTGATTCGCTCTCTGAAGAGGCCCAGTGCCTCTATGTCCGGTTTGTGAATCGCAAGGGGAAATATTTTTTTTCCGATACTCTCCGCTACCCAGAAATCGGAAGAATTGATCAGGCCATCACTGAATTAAGATCGAAAAGTTTTGTGACAAAACCAAATCACGGAGATCTTCCTTTTCTGTTTGAAAGTCTTTCCAAAGAAAAGCTGCATGAGATCTGTGACTACTATTCCATCCCGACCAAAAAGTCCTACCCGAAGTCCTGGTTTTTGGATGAACTCAAGACGGTCAAGCCAGAGATCTTTCCGATAGAAAAACTTGAAGGCTGTGTCGTCCAAGATAGACTGGATGAACTTTCTTACCTGCTTTTTTTATATTTCGGAGAAATCAGCGACAATCTTGCTCTCTTCACGATGAGGGATCTCGGCATCTGGTCGCAGAATAAACAGACGGAATTCGTTCCGAAATTTACTTCAAAAGAGGAAGCACTTTCTCACTATTTCTATGCGCGCCTTAGTGCTGAGATCGATACCTTAACTTATGACCATCATTTAATTTCGGCGTGGCCAGAACCCGTGAAAGAAGAGAGCCTTCATTTGCGGGAGAACTTAATCGTCGCCATCGGGGAAGAGCTGAAAAAAAGTGATCGGATAGTCGACGCTCTTTGGGTTTTAGAAAAAGCAAACATTCACCCAGGGCGGGAAAGAAGAATTCGTCTTCTTTACCAAATGGGAGAACTCGACCGCGCGGCGAGCGAACTTCACCGAGTCATTGATGCGCCGTCATCCGATGGAGAGCTCCTTTTTGCCGAGGACTTTCTTGAACGTAAATTTCATCAAAAGAAAAAAACCGTTCTATCGCAAATGCTTCAAGAGGCGGAAACAATGCCTCTCGATGAAGCCTATTTTCGGCAACCAGAGGAAGGCGTCAGGGACACTTTCATCGCCCAGAGAATAATCTGTCATCATGCGGAGAATGCTCTCTGGAGGTCTCTCTTTGGAATTCTTTTTTGGCACGAGATTTTTGAATCTTCGCTGAACACTTTCCACTCCCCGTTCGAGAGACTCCCAGAGGAGCTTAACTCGTCGCAGTTCTACATGAAACATCATCTCGCGATCCATGACAAGATGAAGCTGTTAAGTTCTCCGGAAAATTTTATCGAGTACTCAACAAAGCTTAAATTGGAAAAGGGAACAGGGAAGAATGGAATCTTCTCATGGCAAGAGGACAACTTGAACGCGGTCTTTGATTTCGTTCGGAATGGTGCTCCGGAGAAACTTTCTTCTATCCTTATTTACCTCGCAGAAGATTTTCACCCGCGGATCAAAGGGTTCCCGGATCTCCTGGTGATTGAAAAGGGAGAAATCCGTTTTATCGAGGTCAAAGCACCAGGAGATTCTCTCCGGGGCCACCAGCTCTTACGAATGAATATCCTACGAGAAGTGGGTTTTTCAGTGGAGCTTCTCAAAGTCGAATACAAATTAAATCCTGAGCAGACCTATGTGGTGGTGGATCTCGAAACGACCGGTGGTCTTATGCCTTACCACCGAGTCACTGAAATCGGTGCCGTGAAACTCAGAGGTGGAAAAGTTACTGGGACTTTTCAAACTCTCGTGAATCCGGAGCGCAGGATTTCGCTCGAGATTCAAGAGCTCACGGGTATCACCAATGAAATGGTAAAAGATGCACCTCTGTTTCAAGAGATCGCTTCTGATTTCCTGGAATTCTGTAAGGACGCTATTTTCGTCGCTCACAACGCGCACTTTGATTACGGATTTCTTCAGGCCGAATATGGTCGATTGGATGAGCGATTTGTGAAGCCATTTCTTTGTACGAAAGTTCTCATGCGGAAATATTTCCCCGGACTCGAGTCTTATGGCCTTGCCAGGCTCACGGCGCACTTTGAAGTGCCGCTGACTCAGCATCATCGAGCGCTCTGTGATGCTGAGGCAACGGCGAAGCTCTTTTTAATGATTAATCAAAAGCGCTGAAACAGTATCAATGCAGGTAGTTTTCAATCAGTGCCAGATGTCTCTCCTGGCAGGGAATGAGTTCAGTCCGGATGACTTCTTTGACTTTTGATTCGAAGGCCGAATTATTGAGAGCGTCTTGGTACTCTTTGAGACCATGCTGCTCACCAATTTTGAGCGCGTTGATCGCCGCTTTGTCTCCGAAAAAAGAAGCACCACCGGCGAAGGCGGTTGTGAATGTGCCCCATGGTCCTGAAGAATCTGTATTCCTAGGGACACTTGAATCGACGACCTCAAACTGTCTTAACGTTTCGACCGCGCGCTGGTGGTCTTGGCGAATCTGAGTGAGTTCTTTTAATTCGGTCGCGTCTTTTATTCGGTAGATAACGGTATCAAAACTTTCTACGGCAGAGATTTCACCTCTGATCAATTCATCTAGTTGTTTCATCAATAGCTCCTGGTTAATTGCCTGAAACGATTCTCACCAGCAAATGACTCACGGTAAATGAAGCTGAACCTAATTTTACGTGACTAGAGAGGACAGATATCTGAGGAGAGAAGATGCTTACACTGACCAGGAGAGCAATGAATCTCAAGAGCGCTCAATGAATCTTGGCAGTGCAGAAAAATAACTTCAGTAGACAGGCCTTGACAGTGCCCAGGTTCTTTATTTTCATTCAGAAGGAAAGTTGAAGTAAAAATTATGCCTCTGCTTTGTTCATAGATTTTTCCAAGCTGGTTTTTCTGAAGACACGCGAGCGGCCATTTGGGAGTGTTGTAGTACGGATCAAAGGACTGTTCAAAAAGGAGGAAGAGATAATTCCATTTATTCCGAACATAATTCCGAGCTTCCTTTGAAGAGGAAAAATTTTTCGTCAGGACAATCGCATCGGCCGGAAGGTCTTTTTTTTGATGGGCGCAGCTGATCAATAGGAAAAAGATAAAAAACTTAATCATACAAACAGAATTTATCAACGACTGGATTTCCATTCTGATCCGTCGAGATGGAAGTCATCTGAGTTGTGTCCATACAATCGTCACTTTTTCCCGGGTACACGAGGACAAATTTTTTCTCGTCTTTTGAAGCAAACACTGCTGGAAGTTTCGACTGAAGGGATTCGTGCTCCAGGAGGGGTTTCATCTCATCGAGAGTTCCCTGGAAGACGTGCTTCCGGAGTATTTCAATTTCCACCCAGCGCACCTCAGTTGCCCAGCCGGGAATTTGAGATTTTATCTGAGGTGGAAGTGTGCTCACCGCTCTCGTGAGATAGTTCAGGGAACTTATTTTCTTTTCTTCTTGCGTGAAGATGGGCTTTACGTACCGTGAGGTGGAGAAGTGCTGTGAAAAAACGTCTCCCCTATTTTCGACGATGGTATGGCAGGCGTAACAGGCATCCTGAGTCATCTTCGGGTCTTCATTAAAAGTCTTTCCTTCCGGATCAAACAGAGCGTATCCCCAGCCGTTTGTAGAAGCGTAGCTCTTGCGGTTTTTCACCATGATTTGATAGCGGCGAATTCCTTTGGGAACAACAGAACTGATGAACTGTGGATCAACCCCGGTATGAATTCCCGTTTTGGCAAACACCGCCCCTTCTGGATAATCCGTTTTCCCTTCTTTGAGTGCCTTCATCGCAATGGCGTTGGCATACGTAATCCGCATCTCTCCCGTGTCTTTTCGGAACCGAATGGTCACGAGTTCCCATTTCTCAGGGAAGGATTTAAAGGCTTTCCAAGCGATCCCATTCATTTCCATTTTCCCTGAATGATCCGGAGGCGAGGCGGTGGATGAACCCACGAGAAAAAGAAGACAAATTAGAATTTGCATGAGCCTTATTATATTACGCAATCTTAAAAGAAATGAAGGAGAGAATACCTGTCTAATATTATCCATAGGTCGACGAAGCGATTTACTCATGGAATAGTTGTGGGAGATGACTGGAGGACCCATGAAATTTTTAACTCTCACCTTCGCCCTATTAGGCTTGAATGCTTTTGCAGAAGACAGTTTCGTTTGTTCTTATCAAAAAGGAGAAGTGATTTCACTTCGTACCGGACTGCGGGTGGAGCGCACTTTCCAACCGAAAGTCATGGCGGTGGCAAGAATTGAAGGCACAGTTGACGATTCTCAGATGATTCTCAATTCCCTGATGGACAATTTTTATTCGGCGATTGGTAGTCCTCGCTGCCTTGGGAATGAAAGAGCAGGCATGAGCTGCTTTTCCATGCGGATGGTTCGTCCGATCGGCCTGAACTTTCGAGTGTATCAATCTTCTAAAAAGCTCATCTTAGTGAGACCTCTCTCCATTCCTGGCGGTGCCAACCAAGAGGATGAATATTTCTGTCGTCTCTAAAACATCAGACCGAGGAAAAGTTGAAGCATCATCCAACTCAGAAAACGACGATAAAAAGTGTCGTGAAGATGAGCAGGATAATGCCTAAGAGAATGATCTGAGAAGTCACGGACGTTTTTTCAGGCCGCGCCAGCTGGGCCTGGAGAATTTGGAATCAAGAAGTTCACTTAACTGTTTCACTCTTCGAAGACGTCTTTGTTCTAAATCATTCAGCATGCGACCATTAGACAGCAGGAATTTCTTGGTCTCTTAATTGCTTCTCTCTTTGTAGTCATGGGACCAGATCGGTCTATGAAAAGGAGCATTTATGAAACCAGTCAAGTCAGTCGTGCTACTCGCAGCAGGAGCTCTTGCTCTCAGTGCGTGTGACATGAACAAGAAAACGGCTGAAACGTCGTCCACAGACCTTCAGGATACGACGAGAGTTACAGGAGAGACGATTTCCGAGAAATCTTCGGCGAGTACTGCCAATCCTACGGGCAACGATACGACGGTCACACCAGATCAGTCGAGTACGTCGGATGGTTCAGGTGCCGTCAGCCCTCGAGCTGCAAGAGAGGATTACTTATATAATCAAAATCTTGAAGATGATGAGATCACGGATGAAATTGAAGAAGAAGAATCGCCCCCTTATTCATCACGAGGGACTGGGGCCAGTGATGACTACGAATACGTTGATGAAACGAGTTCAGAACCTAATAATGTCAAAGGTGGCAGAGGTGCCCGAATGGTTCCAAGGAATAATGGAGTTGATAATACTTCTTCTGAACCTGACATTGAACGTTAGAAGAGTCGAGAAAAAGCGGGGCAGTGTCCCTGCTTTTTTGTAGCACTTTGACGAGCAAATGAGAAAGCGCAGAATGAGTAAATTCGAGCGCAAGATCAATCGTCTCTTTCATCGTCTCAGTTGAACCCAACTCCGGATTCACTTCCACGAGATCCATCGACTGAAGTCGACCAGTATCGCCGAGGAGCGAAGCGAGTTTTAAGATTTCACTTTTCCGAGGCCCATCTTTGACTCTGGTTCCAGTCGCTGCAACATCGGTTTCATCAAAGACATCGACGTCAAAAGAAAGATGAATACGACTTTTTCCGAGTGGGTCAGCAGCTCTCAACGCATGTTTGAGGAGGACTTCTACGCCGTATTTATTAATATCTTCAGAGGAATAGTACTGAATGCCCGACTCTTCAATGATTGATTTTTCTTCTTGATCAAGGTCCCGGGGACCCATGTAAATTAATCTTTCTGGCGCTAGTCTTTTTCTCAACCACGCGAAATCTTCTCTTCCTTGACACCCATTGATTAAAAAAGACAGAGGCATACCGTGAAAATTTCCTGACGTTGAACTATGAGGAGTATTGATGTCCCCGTGGGCATCCACCCAAACGACAACCAAGTCTGGATGATGATGAAGAAGTCCATGAATCGTCCCGAGGGCGATTCCGTGATCGCCTCCGATATTGAGAAGAAAAGAATCTGTCAGATTTTCCGAAGCAATCGCTTCAGAGATCAAAGCATTCCCAAGACCACAGATCCGTTCATTCTTAATGATGCCTGTGGAACGTTCTCCGCAGAGAGAGAAATCGAGGTCACCGAGGTCCACGATTTCATGACTTGAACTCAGTTCCTTTCGAAAAATTTCAGGCGCTTGATCAACCCCGCTCAGCGGTTGGCCGGCAGAGAAAGGTATTCCTAAGAGTTTAATTTGTTTCATAGGCATTCCGAATTTGGTGAAAGGCACTTTCTTTTATGTCGAAGTGATCTCTCCCCGCTGGGTCGATGACTGGAAGTTCATGAAGGATTAAAGAAATATTTTTTTCATGAGACAGAGTCACGAAGTGAGGAAAAAAACTCATCTCGCCGAACCAGGGGACTTTCTGCCTCGAGGGACCGGTGTACTTGATCACAAGCGGCTGAATCTGAATGTTCGCTGATGAAGCAAGTTGAAAAAAATGAGCTTTGAAGGGAAGAACTGATTGCCCGTCTGAACTCGTCCCCTCAGGAAAAAGAAAGACATTGAACCCCTCTGAGAGGCGCAGTTTCATTTCCTCTAGCTCCCGGAGGATTGTTTCTGGGGTCCGAAGTGCTTTTTTTCTCTCGACGAAAAAACATCCTGCCAATTTTGTGATTTGCCCAAGGACGGGAGTTTTCTCTATTTCTTTTGAGGTGATGAACAGTGACGGGTAATAGGCGAATAAAACTAAAACGTCGATGTAGGACAGATGATTACAGACGATGAGTTTTCCCCTCACCGGAGACGGCGAAGTCGCTTGGGTGATTCTCACACCCAAATAGAACAGAACGAAACGGCAATGAAACTGATTACTCGCGATAAAGATCTTGAGTCTGAGCTTCCGGTTGGGAACCAATAAGGTGATGAGTAAGTGAGACAAAAGAAAAGTGACCACGTGAAGAATGAAAAGGCACACCCTGATGATGCCCCTGAAAGACAGGCCACGCACATTGAAGTCAATCTTTTCAGGTGCGAAGCCTTCTCTCAAGCAAACCTCCGCTCAAACGAAGCGGGAAGTTTTTTAAAATCAAGAACCGTAAATAAATCGAGGCAATCCATTTCCTCGTCATAAGCAATATCTGAACTCATTTTTGCACCGGCCAGGATATACATATTCATGAGCGATGGCATAGAGCGATGGTCTGGGGAGATCGTATTTGGGAGCTTCAGGTGCGTGTAAGCAGAAGTCTGATAAGCTTTTTTTACACCGACTTGGTAATCAGAAATGATCGCATTTCTTTTTTCAAGCTGCTCGAAAACAAATGGTAAAGCTTCAAATTCTTTTCGCGCCAGACTTGAGCAGCCAAACATGTAGCGTGTGTCGCTTTTTGAGGCGTACTGGCAAAGGCCCTTCCACAAAAGACTGATCACTGCACCCGAGCGGTAGTCACGATGAACACAGGCCCTTCCGAGTTCAAGTTTGTTTCCTTTGACTTGGTGGAATGCCGAAAGATCGAATTCGCCTTCGCTGTAGAAGTTCTTTTTTTCGCCCTCGGCTTGAAACAGGAGTCGATACGTGGCGACGATGCTCCCCGTACTCTTATCTTTGACAACCAGATGGTCGCAGGCAAAATCGTGAAGATCGATATCATAGGGAAAAAAATTAAAGCGATCACCACGGCCAGCGAATTCGCGCAGAAAAATATCATACCGAAGACGGACGATTTCTTTGAATGATTCCGCGTCTGTAACTGTTTCGACTAAAAAAGAGTCAGTCTCGACATGGACTTTTATCCGCGGTTCCACCATCCGGATTTTGCCCATTCTGAGAACCAAGGGAAACTTAGTGAAAGTATCCTGTGCACCGAAAAGTAGATCGACTGCGGACATTTGAATCTCCTTGTAAGGAAATTTTCCCATCAGGTGGGGATTGTGGCCTGTTAAGTTCGAGTCAGGAGAAGGTTAAGAAATATAAGGACCATCGTTTCAATATGGTCCTTATTTGAATAGCTAGCGCCGGGAATTGGTCGCCAAATTCTTCTTTTCAAAGATATTGACATCCAAGTCATTGAATTTACTAACGAACTCCTCTTTTAAGACGTTCACTGATTGGTTTAGAGCTTCTTGGAACTCCGACTGGAAGGTTTTGAGGGTTCCCCCAAGTTTTTGGTCTACTAGAGTTTGCTCTTTTTGGGAAATCGGAAGGGCAATCCCTGTAAGGGCCCCCAATCCTGCGCCGATCGCAGCAAGGGTCAGAGGATCGATATTTTTTATACTGCCCACTTTCACTTCCAGATTTTCTTTCAAATGATCGATGCTACTTTCCCCTAGTTCTCCCCCTTGACCAAGTGCTATTTCCCCGGTTCTTTGAGGGACATCCTTTTTGGAAAACTTATCCCTCAAGAGACTTACCTGATTCCGAGAGCTGTCTCGGAGCTGAGATTCATGGGTGAGATGTGAATCATTCTCCATGAGGAGGAAAGTTCCTAAACTTAAGAACGTCGTTCCTACTGGGTTGGCAGCAAGATGCTCAAAAATGGCGCGAGGATTTTTTCCCACCGAAGTCAAAAGAGCATCATCAATTAATTGGCCTGGTGTGAGTCTGTTTTGAAGCCGGTCAAGATCACTTTTTACCGTTTTTAATTCGTGGAGAACTTCGCCCTTCAATTCCTCTGACGATTTATTGTCTTTTATATTCATGGACTCTCTCCTGGATGGTCGTTTTAATTTGTCCCAGTGTTTCGAGGGACTGAGACGGAACGAGATCACGTCCCACTAATTTTTTCTGCGCACCTTTTATTATGAAGAATCCCATAGCAAGGAGAACGACAGTCACGAGAGCTGCCGCAATCCAAGGATCGACAATATTGGATAGCGCAATGATTGCTGTTACGGCCAAACAGAGGACTCCCACAGACATGAAAACTCCACCTACCAGGAGTGCACTCGAAGCAAACTTGATCGTTGTTACTTTCTCGCTCAGTTCAGTCGAAATGAGTCTCGCCTGGCCCTCCCATAGATTTATTAAATCCGTTGAAAGTCTCTCAAGCATGACTCCCCAACTATCTCTTGTGTGGACGGCATCTGTGCTCACCGCCCCGGGGTAGAGCTCGTGAATATTGTTGTCTTGGTAATTATTTTTTTCCATTTTCTTCTCTCCTCGTTAGTGAATATTTTCTTTCCCGGTTCTTACCGACTTCCCTAAATGGCGACCGAATCTACCGAGCATCAGGCCTGCGACATAAGAAACTCCGAAAAGAAGCGCCGGTTTTTTTCGACCTTCCTCTTCAAGATAGAGCATCATTTCTTGCGGGGAATTTTCAGAGACCTTGTCTTTCCACTTAGTGATCCAATCGGCGCCGTCCGTAAAATACTCTGCGATGAATTGGTCTGCGGGAGAGGATTGCACTCCCTGAAGAGACTGGGCACCTGACTTCAGAGCTTTAGTTAGGGAATTGAGATACGGAGAAAAATCAGATCTGTGACGAATGAAAACTTCTAAAAGAGGAGCGAGGCTTTTCATACCTAATTCCCCCACTTGTCCAAGAGTGTCGGACATGGGTCCGCGATTTGCCTCGTCTGGGGTGTCATTCGCCTCGTCCGGAAAGGATGTGCTTTCGGTATTACCAGTTTCATGAATCATGCGTGCCTCCTGTGACTGTTTGCTCTTCTAGAAAGCAAGACAGATACCAAGAGGGTGAAAGTGACTTAGTCTGTAGGGATTAGGTTAATCAAAAATAGCGCTTCGTTTTAATGCGGCCGATGAGACGGACCATTTGAAATTTCTGAAAAATTGATGTCGGGAAAAACTGGACACCGTATCCAGGAATATTGGCAATGACGTGACGGCTGATGACCTTCACAGGAACTTCCATCAAGAGCCCTTCGGACTCAAAAGATAAGGAGATGACATCTCCCGGAGCGAGGAGATTATTATCTTTTAAAAAAGCACCCGTCTGAGAAATATTGATGATCTCAGTTTGGAAGGTAATTTTATTGCCTGTGACTTTCGCCGGAATCGTAATGCGGTAACGGGGCTTATTCTCCCACCACCGAAGGTTGCGATTGAAAAACGGTGCACGGACCGTGGGTGCGAGGAAATAACCAATCGTGAGTAAAGTAATGACGATAATAAAATAATTATAAAAGAGTGGTTGATCCGTATTGTACGGCCAGGTGTATCTCTCGTAAGTCAAAAGACTAAAGACTAGGTAACTCATGGCCGCGAGAAAAGCAAAGTAGGTCCATTTTCTCAGCTTCCAAAGGATGGCACCCGCGAGGGGGAAAACAATCCAGAAATCGAACACTTCGAGGAAACTATTTCTTGCTAAAACATTTTCAAAGATTGTCACGAAATCAAAATGTGTCGTCGCCTTAAAGTAGAGAATTTTAATTACGGGCTCAAAAAAAAAGAGAACAGACAGGAGTTGGAATATAAAGGGCTTGTTTCTCATTTTTAAATTTTAACATGACTTTAGGGAGAGTCCAGAACCTTCCTCATTGCGAAGTTTTAAAGATCAGGCCAAGGAGGTCTGTCGCCCATTTCTGTGGCAGTTTGGCGTCCCAGGCGCGCGGGATGAAGAAATTTTTAAAGGATGAATCATCCCCTCGTACTAACCCCTAAGGGGAGCCTTCGTAACGAGCATCGTAATTCTGCCAGAAGAAACCAGATTCCCTTTCTGATTAGTGATATTCACATCCCAAACCTGGGTTGTGCGACCAATGTGCACAGGAATAGAGCGTGCTGTTAAAACATCGCCCGGTTTTGCGACCGAAAGATGATTGGCATTAACCTGAATACCGAACGCATTAAATTGTGCGGGATCGATGTAGAGGCAGGTGCTTATGCTTCCCATGGTCTCTAACAGGACAAGACTCACTCCTCCGTTCATGATGTTCCCAGGGCGAAGATGGCGATGGTCAACGGTCAGTGTTCCAGTGACGGAATCTTTATCCACTGAAGAAATATCAATTCCGAAAGATTCAGGAAGTTGTCCCGTGATGAAAATTTGGCGCGCGGTCGCAAGATCAAAACTCATATGGTTTCCTTAGAAGTTTTTTCTAAGCTTAACACGAGTGACTTTAGAATCCGTGCATAGAATTATCAGAAAAACGGGAAATCCTAGGGATTTTGAGTTTGTTTTCAATGTGTCGAATGCCTTCTACTTCGGAGAGACAATCTTGGACAACTCTTTTGGCGTGTCGTCCACTGACTTCGCCCTCGAGTCTGACAACACCCTCATCGACTTCAATGGTAAAATTATGAGTATCCACTTCACCGTTTAATAGTAACTTTTTTCTGATTTCAACTTCTAGAACTTTGTCGGACTCATTCATACAATCTCCTAAAGAATGGGAGCGAGTAAATTAGTTGCGCGCTCGATGATCTTTCTCGGAAGAGATTTTCTCCGAAAAGACTCCGGAGTCACAACTTCAGATTCTTTAAGATCATTCTCGAGCATTACAGTGAGAGCGTCGATGTATTCAGAATCAGAACTCACCGTCGTAATTTCAAAGTTTATGTACATGCTTCTAAAATCAAGGTTCGCTGAGCCCACCACACCTAGAGTGTCATCGACAATCATGACTTTTTGGTGAAGGAAACCTGAATTGTATTTGAAGATCTTCACTCCGTATTCCATGAGCCTCTGATAATAAATATCGGCAACCCCCGAGATGAGAAAGTTATCTGAATAACCCGGAACGAGAATCCTTACGTCTACTCCGCGAAGTGCCGCCAAGGCCAGGGCATCGATTAAACTTTGAGGAGGAACGATGTAGGGATTGGCGATCCAAAGTCTTTTTCTTGCCAGATCGATCAGTGCAATGTGATGAAGCAGACAAAACGGCTTTTCTTCGATTGGGCCTGAACTAAAAATAAGGACATTCGCGTCTCCGTCGGAGGGACCATGCTTCCAATCGATTTCTGGAGCAGATCCTTGTGAGCCCAACCAGTCTTTGCAAAATGCTATTTGTGCCGGGATGAGTGAGGGTCCTTCGATCCGGACGTTCGTATCTCGCCAGTGCCCAATCTTGGGATACTTCCCCACATAGTCATCGCCGATGTTGATGCCGCCGAAGAAACCTACTCTGCCATCGATGATCATAATTTTGCGATGATTACGAAAATTGAGATGCCATTTATTGCGCGTGAACGGTTTGAATAAACCAGTGTGAATTCCGGCGTCGTGCATTTCGCCCAGAAAAGTTTTGTCCATTTTAATCAAAATTTTTTCATACAGCACAAAAACTTTGACGCCCGCTTGCGCTTTCCGAATGAGAATCTCTGCAAATTTTCTTCCCGTCTCGTCAGTCCGAAAAATAAAAACTTGAAGAATAATATATTCTTTTGCCGCATTCAGTTCCTTAAACATGGCGGGATAAATTTGATCAGCGTCAATGAGGAGATCAATTTTATTTTTGCCCGTAAAATAAAAACCCGTATGATTGAGAAATCGCTCAAACTCTCCAAGGAGCTCCGAGCGGTGCTTAACCACATCATAATTGGGAAAAGTCAGAGTATCGCCGGGTCTTTCGTCGTGATACCTGCGACGACCACAGAGAATAAAAATGGGAATTGAAATGAATGGAAAGCCCACTAGACCGATGAACCAAGCGAGCGCCCCTTGAGGAGTCCGCGATTGAAAAAGGGCATTGACTGCGAGGACGAGTCCCAAAGCGTGCGCGCATAAAAGAAGAGTGTCACTCATGCGCAAACCTCGCCGAATGATGCTTAAAAAAAAACCTTATCCCGAGCGGAAATAGGCCAAGGATGGTCAGACCGAGTGCGATCTCCCAGGAGAGAATTTCTGAGACCTTAGAAATGGTCGAAAGTTTTTTTCCCGCAAGGACATACAGGAATGTCCCAGGGACCATGCCGAGAAAAGTGACCCAAGCGAAATTCCAAAGACGCATGTCAGACAGACCCATGACGATGTTGATCACAACATAGGGTGAAACCGGAATCATCCGGATCGTAAAGAGATAGGAGATGCCCTCTTTTTTCATCCTCTCGTTGATTTTGTCATACTGAGTTTTAAATTTTTTCTCAAAGTACGAGCGGAACATGTAGCGCGAAATGAGAAAGGCAAAGCAAGCGCCGAGAGTCGTGGAAAACATAACCCAGAATAATCCTAGACCCACCCCAAAGATCGCACCTGAAAGTAACGTTAAAATAATCGAACCAGGAATTGAGAGAGTTGTGAGGAAGAGGTAAAGGCCGACAAACACCGAGGTAAAAAAGAGGGGTGAATTCTCTAAAATAGTTCGAAGATTTTGCAGATTATTTTGGATAAAACTGAGTTCCAAGTAATGACTTCCCCCCAGCACGTAAAAGGCGGTTACCGCACCCACCATCAGCATGAATAGTAAGGGTCGAGTCAGGGATCTCTTTTTCAATTTTTTCCTCTACTCCAGTGTTTCCACCTTCGTCACTCGCCAAAGGAAGGCAGGTCTCAGCTTAGGATGGTGAGATCTCGGTTGGGAAATGAAATTAATCTCGAGATTTAAAGGAAGCAATAATCACTTGATAAAAATGATTCATCTTCATTCGTGTTTCTGCGAATCCGAAGACTTTGCCAATGATTCTCCATTGCCGTTTGAATTGTTATCAGCATGAAATAGAGTTTATATGGAAACTTCTAAGGCTGCCTTGAGGTCTGAAATAAGATCTTCGGCATGCTCGAGTCCCACCGAAATTCTGAGCGTGTAGGAATTCATACCCAATTGATTTAATTCTTCTGGCGAGAGATCATCTCCAAAAAATAATGCTGTCGGACAGATAAGGGTTTCAGCTGAGCCTACACTCGCAGTGAATTGAATAAGTTTTAAGCGGTGGCATATCTCAATTGCCGTTCCTGACTTCGGATCTACTTCAAGTGCTAAAATCCCACCCATCGATGTCATCTGAGATTTTGCCAGCTCATAATTAGGATGAGAAGAAAGTCCAGGGTACATCACTTTTTTTACCCGTGGATGGTTTTCGAGAAACTCGGCGACCGTCTGGGCCGTACGCGCGGCACGCTCGAATCTCATGAAATAAGTTTTAAGGCCCCGCTGAATGAGATAGGCCGCGTGCGGGTCTAAAGTCGCACCGAGGTTC
>CANETG010000044.1 GCA_947440875.1 Bacteriovoracaceae bacterium | reverse complement strand
GCGCAGTGAGGATGCTTGAGGGCATCTCCAACATGAATCGCTGTGATTTCTCCGAAGGCGATGGGAGCCAGAACGAGTCCTACGTGAAGCTCGCCTCTGACTTCGGGGCGATCATCGATAAAAATGGATTCTCCGGTGACGTGACCTATGCTCGAATCATGAGGAGTACCAAGTCCCACGCTCATAGTGAAATCTCCTGGAAAGAGAACTTGTTCTCAACCATGACCTCATCACAAAACTTAAGCATCAGATTATGACAAAGAGTCAGACGGAAATCCGTACTTCCACGAACATCAGAAAGTGGTTTAATGGAATTCTTCACTTCGAGTGCGAGACGCTTGAAAAGGGCTTGATCGAAATGCTGACCTATGGCTTTTGATTCAATCTGATTCATTCGAAGAACAGATGGTCCCACTCCGCCAAGGGCCAGGGAAAACTCCTCAAGAATATTTCCGTTTAGTTTGTATCTCGCGGCCATGGTGACTGTTGAAATATCAAGGTCTCGCCGCGAAGAAATTTTATAGATTTTAAAGAGGTGATTCGTTTTGGGAAGACGGACGTGAGTCACGATTTCGTCAGGACGAAGATCGAGTTCTTTATAACCACCCTTGATGAATGAATTCACATTGAGGCTTCTTTCGCCACTGGCACTTCTCAGGACGACTTCCGCCTCGACGACTCGAAGAAAGGGAATGGTATCGGCAATGGGAGAAGCGTTGACGAGATTTCCGACCAGAGACGCAGTATTTTTAATTTGGGGAGACGCGAACAAATGGAGGTTCCGAGAAAAGTCCGGAAAGAGTTTGGCGGTCTTCTTTTCCACTTCGTGATAAGAAGCTCTGGCACCGATGATCAAGTGGGTTGCTGATTCTTCCACCGTGAAGAGTGAAGTGATGTTGTTCATGGACATGACATCGTTCAGCTTCAATTTTCCTTTATTGTAAACGACACCAAGATCAGTGGCACCTCCGGCGAGGCGAGGAGATCTTTCTTTTTTCTCCTGGACAGCTTCATCCACCGTTGCCGGTAAAAAAATCGAATTATTTCCGTGAGTGACTCGGACACTACCCGAGAGCTTCGCAAGGTCTTGGGTGATATGTTCATCGTCATAAAATGAAGCCAGCTCGGGAGTCGCGGCGAGATTCACCGAACACCCTGACTTAATAATGGAATCGTAGCCTGTGCACCTGCAGAGATTTCCGGTGAGGTAATTTTTTACGCGTTTTTCTTCGAGAGGAAAATTTTCTTTTTTGGCGTCATCCGTAAGAGACGCCATGGCGCAAATAAATCCGGGAGTACAATATCCGCATTGAGCGGCATGATTTTCCACCATCGCTTTCTGCACCGGATGCAGTTCATTATTTTTTCTTAGTCCTTCCACCGTAATGAGATGGGCCTGGTCGAGAAGATACATAAATGAGATGCAAGAATTCATCGTCCGATAAGGACCGAGCTTCCCGTCCCGCATACGCGAGACAAGAATGGTGCAGGCACCACAGTCGCCTTCGGCGCAAACGACTTTGGTACCGGTGAGACCTTTTTTGTACCGAAGATATTCGGCGACAGTCATGAAGGAATTTTCAGGCGACAGAACTTCACGCTCGCCGTTGACGAACAATATAATGCTATTTCTCATCCTGAATTTATATCAAGCCCTGCCCAGAGGGGTAAAGAGAGATTGTCCAAAGAATAACTGAGCGGTTTACACATAGCGACAACCTCATTTCGATAGGCACTTCCCCTGGACCTTCGTAAAATAAGGAAACCCAAGGAGTCATTCATGTTTAAGCACCTCTCCGCCGTTGACCCCGAAGTCTTCAAGTTCATCCAACTCGAACAAGAAAGACAGGAAATGGGGCTCGAACTGATTGCCTCGGAAAACTACTGCTCCAGAGCAGTGATGGAAGCTCAGGGTTCATGTCTGACTAATAAATACGCCGAAGGGTATCCGAAGAAGCGCTATTACAATGGTTGCGAATTTATTGATGAGATCGAGCAACTTGCCATCGATCGCCTAAAAAAATTATATAATGCGAGCTACGCTAACGTTCAACCACACTCGGGGTCCGGTGCGAACCTTGCCGTTTACATGGCGATGATGAATCACGGAGATTCATTTATCGGAATGGATCTCGCGCAAGGTGGTCACCTCACTCACGGCTCTTCTGTGAATTTTTCCGGAAAACTCTACAAAGCTTTTCATTACGGGCTAGAAGAAAAAACTGAAACCATCGATTACAATAAAGTTGAAGAGCTCGCGAAAAAAGAACGACCTCGCATGATTATCGCGGGTGCCTCTGCCTATCCACGAATCATTGATTTTGAAAAGTTCGCTCAGATTGCAAAATCAATCGACGCTGTTTTTATGGTGGATATGGCCCACATTTCTGGGCTAGTTGCAGCAGGCGTTCATCCAACTCCTATGGGACTGGCCGACGTTGTGACTTCCACGACTCATAAAACTCTTCGTGGACCCCGTGGAGGAATCATTCTTTCTAACTCTGAGGAGCTTGGAAAAAAATTCAACTCACTCATTTTTCCTGGGACTCAAGGAGGACCTCTCGAGCACGTCATTGGTGCCAAAGCGGTTGCCTTCCGTGAGGCACTTGAGCCGTCGTTCAAAACTTATCAAGAGCAAGTTGTTAAGAATGCCAAAGTTCTCGCGAAAACCATGATGGATAACGGCATCGATCTCGTCTCTGGCGGTACGGATAATCATCTCATCCTAGTCAAAACAGATTCGGTCAATATGTCCGGAAAAGAAGCCGGCGAAATCCTCGAAAGAGTCGCGATCACTTGCAATAAAAACATGGTTCCGAATGATAAGCGCTCACCCTTCGTGACCTCTGGTATTCGCTTGGGAACACCTGCTGTCACCACTCGTGGGTTCAAAGAAAATGAAACGAAGATCATGGGTGAATTAATTGTAAGAGCTCTCAAAAATCACACGGACGAAAAAGTTTTGAAAGAAGTGAAGAATAACGTGATGGAACTTTGTCAGAATTTCCCAGTCTACGGATAAAAGGACTTTATGAAATTCATTCTCCTTCTCGTTTTAGTTGCGTGCTCGATACCAGAAAAAAAAGCACAGCTTCCTGTGAGTTCAGCGACAGACAGTGATGTCAAACAAGTGAGCCCCTATACCGTAAGACCCTGCCAGTGCATGAAAATTTTCATGCCTGTTTGTGCGGACGGAAGAAATTATGGAAACTCCTGTGAAGCCGAATGCCACGGAGCTAAGACTTGGACTGACGGCAACTGTGCTAACAAAAAGAAGTAGTTAGTCGGTCTGGTAAAAGCATTAGCTTTCAGCTATTTAGCTTTATTACTTGTGGGTGAGATGGTAGATATGGGGTACTAACCACTATATCTAGTATAGGTACACCATGAAATGCCCTTACTGCTCAGCTGCTGACACTAAAGTTCTCGATTCACGAAATCTCGATGAGGCCTCCACGATCAGACGTCGCAGAAAGTGCGACACTTGCCAGAAGCGTTTCACTACTTTTGAAACCGTCGAACTCTCCATGCCTATGGTGATGAAGCGTGATGGAAGACGTGAACCGTATCGTCAGGAAAAAATCCAAGTCGGCATCGATAAAGCGTGCGAAAAAAGAAATATTTCTACCGCTCAAGTCGATCGCATCATCCAAAATATCGAACGCTCTATCCTTGATATCTCCGACAAAGAAGTCCAGACTTCCGACATCGGCAATCTCGTGATGATGCATCTTCGTCACCTTGATCCAGTTGCGTACATCCGCTTCGCATCAGTTTATCGTAAGTTTCAGGACGTTGAAGAATTCGTGAATGAACTTAAGCACGATGAGCATAATCAATTTAAAATTCATCCGACCGTGAAGGAAGACAACCGTGAGTACTAGTCCCAAATCTGAGGCACGCGAATTTTGCTTGCAATTTTTATATCACTTTCAACTCCCAGCGTTTCAAGACCTCAAAAAGAGTCTCGAAAAAGACGACCTCTTTGATCGTATTCAGGAATTTAAAGAAACTCTCGGAAAAACTCTTCCGACTGAGGGCCAGGCCTACGTCGCCTCTACCGTGAAAGGAATACTCAAGACTCACGAAGACCTGGAAACCATTCTGGTGAAGTATCTGAAGAACTGGAAGCTCTCCCGCATCTCGAAAATTGAACACACCATCTTCATCCTCGCGATCTATGAGCTCAAGCACACGCCTGATGTTCCCGCGAAAGTTGTGATCAACGAAGCCATTGAGCTCGGTAAGAAATATTCAACCAAAGAATCCGCCTCTTTTCTCAATGGAATTTTAGACTCAGTGATGAAACAGGAACTCAATCGTCATGAGTGATCTCATCCGCGAAGTCACTCCGCTGACGAAAGGAATAGTGTGGCTTCGTCCCGAAGTCATCTCGTCTCAATCTGATCACTACCTAGCGATCGATTATCTTTTAAACGGTCTCCTCACCGCTACTGAAAAAAATAAAACTAATCAAACGTCTCTTCTCATAGGGCAAAATTTCAATCGTAAGATTTACGTCTTCGCGACGATGAAAGAGTTAAAGAAGACAGAGCTTACAAGTTTCTTCTCACTCCTTGAAAAGGACATGAATGGAGAAGATAAAGTTCTCATCGTGGATGACGTCGAGGGACGAGAAGCATTCCTTAAAATAATCCCTGAAAAACTCCTCTCCCACTTTCACGTCTTTAGGTAACTAAAGCGAGATAATCCGAACATTCCTCATGTCGAGTCCCTCAACGACACGCTCGTAGACTTCCCCATGATCAGTCACGGTGAACATCTTCCCGTTTAGATCCAGGAAGTAATTAGTTCCCGTTTTTGTGATGTTCATCATTTTGAATCCTATGGGAAGGGCAGGGATCATAAGCTCACCGTTTGCAGCGACGGTGAAAATAAAATTGGCAGAATCGGTGAAGAAATTCCCGCCACGTTTCTGAAGAACACCTACTCGGACATCAGCTCTAGAATTGAGATTTCCTTCATCCGATATCGTGTAAACGACTCCACGCTTCGTCATGAAGTAACGTCCACCAAAAGCAACGACGTCGCGGAGGTTTACGAGCCCTTCTGTCTCAACTTTTTTAGGCATTCCATCTTTGGTGACCGAAAAAAGTTCACCAGCACTTGTCATGAAATAGTTCCCACCAAATCCACCCGCGAGTTTGTAGGCATCGCTCGTGGTGATATGAACTATTCCCTGCGAATCGATGGTGTAGAGCTCTCCCGCTTCCGAGACAAAGTAGTTTATCCCTTTTCCAAGAATCTTATCGGGAATGTCTTCATACTTTCGGAAAAGCGATCCCCTCTCATCGATCGTCACAATCACATTATTATCTTCCACAAAGAACTGACCACCCCTCATGGTCACTTTTTGTGGAAAAGCAAAGTTGCCCAGATCAAAGACGAATCCGGATTTGTCAGTGGTAATGACCATACCGTTATCCATGATGAGATAGCTCTGAGCGAAGGCATTGATTGAAAGCGTAGCAAGGATTGCCAAAAGGACTATTTTCATTTCCAACTCCCTGGTTTGAAAAAGGAGACGGGACTATAATTGAATTTTACGATGAGTGCCAGCGGCCGCGGTTAGAATTGAAGAAGAGAACACAAGGCCCTGAATGGCCTTGTGTTTCCTTAATTTGACGCTGAAGTTTATTTGATCATCTTAAGTTTTCCGCAATCCATCTTACGCGTTTTCTTAAGGAGCAGTTGTTTTGTGGCACTCGATTCAATGAATGAAACGAGCTCGCTCTTGGCATTGGTCACGATTTGGGCTTCCAAGGTAATAGGATATCCGAGGCCTCCGCACTTGATCGTCGTCGACTTCACACCATTAGATCCGATAGTCGTGATGCTAATTTTTGAACGGGAGTTTCTTCCCATGGTGACTTCGTCGGTACAGAGTCCCGGACCATCGATCAAATCACCAGCGGCATCAATAACCATCACTTCACGCTCAAGTGTATTGTCATTGGCCTTCGATGCGATCTCAACGTATGAGCCGCCCTGGGAGGTCTTGGTCACTTCAACAAAACAGCGCTCCGATTCATAGGACCCTTCCTTAATAGTCAGGGCGTGGGCAGAAGATACGATCATGAGAGAAAGAATGAGAAACTTCATGGGTAACTCCTAGAGTGAAATGATTTTTACGCTTCGAAGATCGTGATTATTCAGAGAACGCTCAAAAACGTTTCCGTTCTTATCAACGACAAACAGTCTGCCTTCGCTATCGAGCATATAATTTGAACCAATCTTAATAACATTACTGAGAACGAGATTCACCGGCATCACTGGGTTGGCGAGAACACCGTCCTCAGACACTGTGAAGAGTTGATTGGATATATCGATTAAGAAGTTACCACCGAGTTTTTTAGCAGCGGCAACGCGGACGTCTTTCTTAGAGAACACGAAGCCGTCTTTGTTCACAGTAAAATAGATTCCTTTACTCGTCATGAAATAAGTTCCACCGACAGTTGAAATCTCTCCTGGGTTAAGCTCTGGGAGAGCGATGTTAAAATAGTTACCAGCTGAGTTTATGGTATAGAGGAGTGTGTTCTTCTTCTTCTCATCTTTAGCGAGGAAGAAGTTACCGCCGAATTTCTCAACACGCTTAAAGACATCATCCTTGTCGTACTTGTAATAAAATCCGGTCGAAGCCACGGTGATGAGTTCTTTGTCATCGTTCAGAAGATAGTTAATCCCCTTCCCTTTGATTTTTTCAACTTTTTCATCTTTATCGTACTTGTACCCATTCTCATCGATGGTGATGAGAGTTTTTTTCTCCACCAGGAACTGACCGCCGTTGACTTTCACCTCGTACGGAACAACGAAGTGACCGAAGTCATACAGGAAACCGGCCTTATCGGTCGTTAGCATCACTCCGTTATTTAGCACAAGGTATGACTGCGCTGAAGCGGACAATGAGCCGAGAAGAAGCCCGAAGGTGATAAAATTTTTCATGGATAACTCCCTATGATGATAATCACCGGACTATAGCCCACCCCCGCCTAGTCACAACGGGAAATGTAGATTTTTCAGGGTTATAGAACGATCCCGCTCGAGGTGGTAATCGCTTACCATGAGAAATCTTTTGATTGTGTTAGGACTAATCATAGGGATGAGCTCCTATGCTTCAGACCTTCTTTACATCGGCGACTCCCACTCCCATATCCGGGAGGAGAATCCCGTCTCAGCGAAGCGCCGTTTCGGGAACGTTTTCTATGAAGGAATGAAGTCTCGTGGTTACGAAGTTTCTTATTACGCTGCCTGCGGATCTGATCCCTCAGATTGGATCAATGGTTCTGTGACTGAATGTGGGTACACAGAAGTGGCAGGTGGGAAATTTTTAAGTGTGGCGAAGTCCCCTTTCCCATCCGTGGTCAACCTTTACTCATCTCAATCAAAGATAGTGATTAATCTCGGCGACAATATGTTCCACTGGAAAACGGTCGCAGGAAAAAGAGTGGCTGAATTTAATCGCTATTCATTTACGACGAGCACGAACAGTTTTCTGAGACTTCTCAAGGGAATCAGTCCTCGTAATTGCACTTGGATCGGACCGACTTATCATATCGAAGGTGAGATTTACTTCAAGGCCAACGCTGTGGTTGATGAGTTCTATGAAAATCTCAAAACTCACCTCGCCGGGAGATGTTCCGTTATTGATAGCAGACCACTCGTTGTTCCTTCAGTTCCGAATGATGGGCTTCACCATGTGAATGGTGATTCTCAGGCTTGGGCAATTGGTGTTTTGAAGCAATTGTAAGAAAAAAGGCTCCCCATCGGGAGCCTTTCCATTTTTAGTAATTCAAAAGTTCGCGGGCCGCATTCAGAATTTTCGTCACATCCGGAAGGGTCGCGCGTTCAAGAATCCGGTTAAATCCAACGGGTGTGAAAGTCGATCCGACACGACGAACTGGCGCATCGAGATGCTCGAACGCGTGCTCATTGATCTGACTGACAATCTCACCACCGAAGCCAGCGAAGACTTTATCTTCGTGAACAACCAGAGCGCGATGAGTTTTTTGAACTGTCGCCACGATGGAATCAAGATCCAATGGATTCAGTGAACGAAGATCGAGAACTTCCACTTCAAATCCTTCTTTGGCGAGAGCTTCCGCCGCTTCAAGCGAGAAGTGAACAGTATTTCCGTAAGTGATGATCGAAAGATCTTTTCCTTCGCGACGAAGGCGGGCCTTTCCGAATGGAACTTCAAAGTCCTCTGGAATTGTCGTCATCGCGTACTTGGCATTATAAAGAGCTTTCGGCTCGAGATAAACCGTACAGCCTTTTGAGCGCATGGAAGTTCTAAGAAGTCCGGCAGCGTCGTCAGCAAACGCGGGAACGACCACACGAATTCCAGGAAGAGTGCAAAGTGTGCCTTCGATATTTTGTGAGTGGTAAAGACCACCACCGATGTATCCGCCCGACGCAAGACGAACGGTCATGTTCGGAGAGAACGCACCGTTTGAGCGCCAGTGATCGTGGGACGTTTCCACCATCTGCTCCATCGCGGGCCAGAAGTAATCGGCAAACTCAGCACCTTCCACGACGATGTGTATTTTTTCCTGATCAAAGCGCGACATTCCGTTGGCCGTTCCAAGAATATAATCTTCAGCGATCGGTCCATTGAACACGCGGTGTTTTCCGAATTCCTGTTGCATGCCCTTAGTGACGTTGAAGATCCCGCCCTTCTCTTTATTTGCCACATCTTGTCCCCAAATATAGGTATGAGGATTGTGACGGAATTCTGCTTTTAGAGTTCCGTTGATGGCATCGATGAATTTCTTCGATTCACCGTCTTCCGAGTGAGTTCCGTCAGTATATTTTTGAGGAACATAGGCCGGAGGCACGATGTGTTCCCAGATGGATTCAGGGGTTGGGTTCGGAGCTTTCACGGCTTTTCCGTGAGCATCGAGGAGTTCTTTTTTGGCGTCAGCTTCGATTTGCTCAATTTCTTTTTGGGTGAAAATTTTCGCCTTCAAGAGATCGTCTTTAAATTTCGGCAGAGGATCCTGAGCTTTGGCATCTGCGCGCTCTTTTTCATCACGGTACCACTCGTGGTTATCTGAGTTCGAGTGATTTCCGATACGAACGCAGACCGCGTGAACAATCACGGGCTCGTGTTTATTCATCGCATGCTCTTTAGCGGACATCATCGCATTCATCGAATCGAAAACGTCTTTCCCGTCACACTTGATGATCTTGAGATTTTTAAATCCTGAAAAGTTGTCAGCGACATGCTCATTGGCGGTTTGGTCTGACTTCGGTACCGAAATGCCGTAGCCATTATCCTGGAAAACAAATATGCACGGAAGAAGTTCGCGGTCGGCACCAGTGATCGCTTCGTAACAGTAAC
Organism: Bacteriovoracaceae bacterium; assembly: GCA_947440875.1. Lineage (GTDB taxonomy): Bacteria > Bdellovibrionota > Bacteriovoracia > Bacteriovoracales > Bacteriovoracaceae > Peredibacter. Next base: position 5,067 of record CANETG010000044.1, on the reverse strand, counting down.
CTTCAGAAACCGAAGATTCTCCCTGAGAAGAAATCGCCACACCTTTGTGATTATACGTTTTCATTCCGCGAGCCACACCCACGGCGTGAAGAATGTGGTTACCAGTGCATGAAGAAACGTTGTGAATATTCCACGCTGGTTTAGCGAAGTGATTCGACATGTGTCGTCCGCCGGAAGCCAGATCGGTGGCCTTTGAGATTCCGTTCAAAAGAATTTCTTCGGTCGTAAGTCCCGCTGAAAGAGCTGTGAGCATGTCACGGTAATAAGGAAAAAGATGATCGGTGTCTTTGTTAAAAATTTGTCCAATCGCGAGCTGAATCGCGTCGTGCCCAGCGTAGGGAGCGTGGTAAGACCAACCGAGTGCTTGCTTCAAGTAATTGGGTGCCCGCTCGTCAATCATCCGACCTAATATCATCAGATGGAGCCATTTACCCAGTGTGTCTTTGTCTGTTTTTTTGATGTCGTGAAACTTCGTGACCTTCATGAGATCTCCAACGTGTATCTTGTGATAAATTGTAGAGGAACAGTTATCATAACTCGCTTTTACCGACAATAAAATGAAGCACGTACGGACGGAAAAGCATGCTCATTAACTGAGCAAATGAGTCAAAGCTCCTTTCGCTTGATAAGGTCAAGTTATCGTCTTAAACTGCCGAAAATCCATTAACACTGACATCTCATGGAGCACTTATGGCAAAGACAATTGCCCAAGGTTTTTTTTCTGATCCGCGCATCGAAGAAGCGAAGAAACTTATTCAAGCAGCACTGAAAGAGCACAAATCTCATATCACCGGTATCCGGGGACCAAATCCCGAGTTGAAGGAATCCTACGATCAACTTTTAAAACGCGTGGGAGAATACCGGGGCGGAGCTCTTTTTTATAATTACCTCGGGTCGGGAATCGGCAACGGTCCTCTCGTCGAACTCGCAGATGGATCAGTGAAATATGATTTCATCACAGGGATTGGCGTTCACTACATGGGTCACTCGCATGAAGGTGTCATCAACGCCACGATTAATGGTGCGATTTCAAACACCGTCATGAACGGTCACCTCCAGCAAAATACAGATTCCGCTCGCCTCCTCGAACTTTTCTCGACGGCCGCCTGTAAAAATGGCGCCGGAGTGAAGAACGTTTTCCTTTCCACTTCAGGAGCGATGGCCAATGAGAATGCGTTCAAACTCATTCTTCAAAAAAAGTTTCCTTGTGCCAGATTCTTTGCCTTTGAAAAATGTTTTGCAGGCCGGACTTTAGGCATGGCGTGGGTCACTGATAAGGCGGCCTATAGAGCGGGCCTACCGAAGACACTCGATGTCGATTACATTCCGTTCTACGATGCCAACGACCATAAGGGCTCAATCGATCGCGCTGTCGCTGCGATGAAAAAATATATTACTCGTTTCCCTTGTCAGCATGCTGGCTTTTGCATGGAGCTCATCCAGGGTGAAAACGGAGCATTGGTTGGTAACAAAGAATTTTTTGAAGCCTTAATTGCTGTCTGCAAAGAACATAATATTTCTGTTTTCGCGGACGAAGTTCAGTCCTTCGCGCGGACCAACCAGCTCTTTACGTTCCAGTATTTCGGTCTCGATAAGCACGTTGACGTCGTTGCCATTGGTAAAAATTCTCAAGTGTGTGCGACGTTTTTCACCGACGACCATAAACCAAAACCCGGACTCATTTCCCAGACTTTCACAGGGGCCTCAAGCCAAATAGCAGCGGCGTACTACGTCGTAAGTGAGATGATCACTGGCGGCTACTTCGGAGAAAACGGAAAGATCGACAGGCTCCATGCCCGTTTCACAAAAAACCTTGAAGCCATCAGCAAGAAACATGAATCGAAACTCCGAGGTCCTTACGGCATCGGAGGGATCGTAGGAATGACAGTCTTCGGCGGCGACGAAGCCAAGACAAAAGCATTCACCATGAAGCTCTTTGAGAACGGTGTTCTCTCTTTCATGGCCGGCGGCGGAACGACGACTCGTGTTCGGTTTCTTCTCCCCGTCATGGTGACCGAAGAAAAGCACATCGACGAAGTCTGTGAGATTCTCGAAAAAACACTCATGTCGATGGAGTAACATGTTCATCATTCGTCCGATCGTCCAGAAAGATCTTGAAGGGCTCATGAAGCTCCTGGAGAAATCTGGATACGGACTGACGACTCTTCCGCAGGACCCAGAAGTCCTCAAAAGACGCATCCGTGGCTCGGAGAGAAGTTTTCTTCACCGAGAAGAAGGTCCAGGCGGGGAAGATTATCTCTTTGTGATGGAAGAGCTTTTCACCGGACGAATCGTTGGTGTTTCGGCGATCATTTCTAAAATCGGTGGCTTTCAGCCTTACTACTTCTATAAACTCGAGCATAGTCACCATGAATCGAAAATTGTGAATGTCAAAAACGACGTCACGTCTCTTCACTTTCATGCGGTCCATAACGGGCCGGCCGAAATTTGCTCGTTATTTCTTCATCCCGAGTTTAGAAATTCTCAAAACGGGAGATTTCTTTCTCTTTCGCGATTTCTTTTTATTGCAGAAAATCGTAAATTTTTTGAAGACCAAATCATCGCTGAAATGCGTGGTATGGTGAACGAAAAGGGTCACTCTCCTTTTTGGGACGCTGTCGGCGAAAAGTTTTTTAAGATCGACTTCACGACGGCAGACAATATGTACATGAAGAACAAGCGCTTCATCGAAGAACTCCTTCCTAAACACCCGATCATGGCCAATATCCTTCCTGAGGATGCTCAAAAAGTGATTGGTAAGGTTAACCCGGAAACTGAACCCGCGAAAAGAATTTTGGAGCAAGAAGGCTTCAAATTCTCTGGTCTCGTGGGGATCTTTGAACCGGGCCCGGTTTTGATTGCTGAGGTCAACGAAATCCGAGCGATTCGAGAAAGTACGATTGGTGAGATCAAAGAGATTGCTGATAAAACGATGAAGACCGAGGAATTCATCATCTCTCGGACCGAAGGACCATTCCGCTGCGCCCTCGGGAGTGTGATGAAACTAAAAACCGGCGGATATAAAATCTCAGGAGTCACAGCAGCGGCACTGAAACTCAGACTCGGCGACAAAATCAGGTTTGTCTCATTTAAACCCCACCTCCCCAAGAAAAGTTCAAAGAAGACGGTAAAAAGACAAAAATAAGGCTTGAAGAACCCAAGCGAACATTAAGAAGATGAAAGGACTTAAAAGTTAAAAGGGGTCCTCCATGAAACTCACTATTGCTCTCTTCCTAATCCTCAGTTCAGTGTTTGTTTATGCGAAGCCTCAAGTGTCCATTTTCGTCACTCTTTCACCGGCGGGAAGTTTCACCGCAGTCAGCGAGAAACCGAAAGGAAATCTTTTCAAACAAGGTGAAAGCTTTACCGCCGATAAAATCTCCATCACGATCGAATCATTTAAAACGGGCATTGATCTTCGGGATGAACATTTTTGGAAGCACCTCAATTCGACCAAACACGATAAAGCAATTCTCACAAACATTAAAGCATCTGCTGGAAGAGCGACGGCCGACCTTGAAGTCAATGGTGTAAAAAAACCAGTCGCTATTTCCTACAAAGTTTTGGGTGAAGAAATTGTCGCTGCATTTACAGCGAAGCCTTCTCAATTTGGATTAGCTAGAGCAGAGTATCTCGGCGTGGGTGTTGAAGATAATGTCAAAGTCGAAGTGACCCTTCCGTTCCGGACGAAATGAGATTTTTCCTCCTCCTCATTTTTTTCATTACTTCAAGTGCAGCACTTGCGTACCCGCATTTTATTGGTCACAGCTACACCTCGTGCCTGAACTGCCATTATAATCCCGCAGGGAATGGTCCTCTCACTGATTACGGTCGTGCCATTTCTGCCACACTTATCTCCTCGGGGGCATTCTATCCCGAAAGTATGACCGAGGAGCAGATTGCCCACACTTCGGGGTTTCTTTTTCGGAAGCCAAAACAGAATTACGTTCGCACTCAGATCAATTACCGCGGCCTTCAGCTGGTGAGAAATCCCGGCTCCAGCAGTTCGGAAATAAAACAATGGATTAACATGCAATCAGACGCGAGTCTGATTTTGAAATCTCCGTCAGACCGGTTTTTAGCAGTGGTCAATTACGGATACACAATCAAACCCGCGGGCTCGGCCACAGAAACTGACCAGTGGAAAAGTCGCGAGCATTATCTCGGGTTCCGCTTCACACCGAAAATTGGTCTCTACGCCGGACTCATGGATAAGGTTTACGGGATAAGAGTCGTCGAACACACTTCTGTCAATCGGACGACACCCGAGGTGACTCAAAAAGATCAAGCCCACGGAGTCAAGGCCCACTACCTCGGTGAAAAATACGAGGCGTTTGTTCATGGATTCGTCGGTGATTTGGCGAAAAAAAGTGAGGCAAGAAAGAAAGGTGGAAGTTTCATGTTCGAGCGAACAGTGGGAGACATTCACCGAATTGGTGCCTCGGTCATGCATGCTAAAGATGAGGTTCAAAAACTTTTGTCTTACGCCATCCACGGACGCTGGAATCTGAAAGAGGGTTCCGCTGTTCTCGCAGAACTCGGACAGTCATCGCGATCTTCTGAAGACGTGAATTCGCTCAATAAGACATCGCGCTACGGTCTCCTTCAAACATACTTAAGACCTGTGCGCGGGGTTTATCTTTTTACCAACATTGAGTACTACCAAGACGACACTCAGATGGAGCCCTATCTCGTGCGCTGGGGTCCCGGACTTCAGTACTTTCCAATCAACCGGATCGAACTGCGCGGTGAAATTCTGAACACCAGAGTTTTTTCACCAGACACCGCGAGTAAGGACCTTTGGTCTTATCTCGTGCAGGTTCACGTATGGTTGTAAAATTGTTCTTCATCCTGATTCTCCTTTGTCGTGCTGCTTATGGCGCAGACATCTTAGATGAGTTTAAGAAAAAAGATTACTCAGGTGTTCACCGGATTTATCAGGAGAATCCATCGCAAAATTTCAGCCGAAAAGAACTGATTATGATTTCTTACTCCCTCCGAAAATTAAAATTTTATCGGCAGGATGTGAAGCTAAACGTGCGACTCATCAAGAAAGAATACAATCAG
>CANETG010000043.1 GCA_947440875.1 Bacteriovoracaceae bacterium | reverse complement strand
CTGCTGTGGTAACTGGTTCTATAGGACCGCCCTGAGCGAGAGCTGATTGAGAATTCGTAGGGGCAGCCACAGAAGTCGTAACTGGTTCTACAGGGGCATTGATTTTTTTAGGGGCGAAATAATATTGCCACCCGAAGAGAATTGCACCTGAAAGGACGACAGCTAATAAGGCATTACGTTGCTCAGAACCCATTGAATTACTCCAAAAATTCCGCGGCTCAAGGAACAGGATCGTACCCGCCGGGATGAAAAGGATGACACTTGCAAATGCGACGACTTGAATACCATAAGGCCCGCAGGAAGGAAAACTTCTTAAAGCATTCACGGCCATATTGAGAACATGAGGGTAAGAATCGGCAGTTCGAACCTAAAAATGGTGAAATAAGAATTTGATAAGAGCGAATAAGAAGATCCGCCAACAATTTCATTTCTTTGCCAAAAGACCGTTGAACATTTTTTCAAAAGCGCTCAAAAGCTGTAATTCGGTATCAGGGGTTTTAATGATAACAATGAGAACATCCATGGGGAGAGGCTGAATTTCAGGGTGAAGGCGGAAATATTCTTTCATGATTCGCTTTAGTCTATTGCGATCATGGGACTTCCCAATCTTTCTAGAAATACTGAATCCAATTCTTACGTGAGAGAGATTGAGACGAGAAGATTTTGAATAACATATAAGCGGATGAACAAAGCTTTTAGAGCTCTGTTCACGCAAATAATCAAAATCAATTTTTTGGAGAAGTTTGTGAGATTTAGGAAAGCCAAAAGTGGCAGATGCCATCTCAAAAATTACTTCGTACCCGTCGAAACAGTGAGTTGCTTGCGGCCTTTAGCACGACGACGAGCAATTACTTTTTTACCGCCGACTGTCGCCATGCGGGCGAGAAACCCGTGGTCACGGAGACGCTTAAGTTTCTTGGGTTGCCAGGTTCTTTTTTGCATACTCATATTGAAGTCCTTCTAGAAGTCACATGTGTAATTTTTGGGAAGCACCTTTATTACAGGATTTGGCAGTTTGGGTCAATAAGATTTGTACGACGAATCTTTAGAGTAAGTAGTTGTTAGAGGCCCAACGTTGATAAAAAAATGGTGTACTGTTAATACCATCCTAACTTTTTAACTTGGCTAAATTACTTTTATATAATGACTCAAAAGTTTCCTTTTAATCATTTTCTCAAATTAGACGGTCTCCCAGAGAGCGCAGCGTTAAGCACATCTAGCGAGATGGCTCATCCGGTGGTTATAGAGAAAACCCTCAGAACCTTGGAAGTCCAAAGCACTTTGGGGCGTCCTGTACCTGAATTTTCAACAGAAGAATTGAAAACCACTACCGATGCTCTTCTAGAGCACATTAAAAATCTGATCAATTCTAATAAATTCCACGCTTACTTTGCCAATACATTTACTGTGTCTTCTATCCAGCAAGAAACGGTGGAACTCATCGTAACGACAAACTTCATTAAGAAAATGATCGAGACTCATTATATTGAGACGATCAAACAAGCACTTTTTGAAATTCTAGGAAGAAATTACGAAATTGACCTACAGGTCATAGGATCGTCTGCTTCTCAGAGCTCAAATAACGAAAACATTCTTAAAAAAGAGCCACCCCGCAAATCTGAAATTTCAAAACAAGCGACCTTTTTCATAGATGATCTTCAGCCCACAAAAGATGATTTGATAAAAACGGTAGATTCTAAAGTAATTGAACACTTTGCTTCTCCAGCTAATATTCAAATTGAAGTCACTAAGACATTCGAGAACTTTATTATTGGCCCCTCAAACAATATGGCTTGCGCTGCCTCGATGGCGGTTGCAAAAGAGCCTGGCAAAACTTATCAAGCACTCTATATATACGGGAATTCGGGTCTGGGTAAAACTCACCTTATTCACGCGATTGCAAATTACGTCCAAGTTAGTAAGCCAAATCTAAGAATATGCATCACATCTGCTAATCGTTTTATGAACGAAATGGTTGATAGCATGCAGACAAACAAGCTTTTTGAATTTAGAAGAAAATATACTGATCAAACCGACGTTCTCATTATTGATGATATCCACGAATTGAAAAATCGTGGAGGAACACAAAATGCATTCTTTGACGTGTTCAATGAGCTTATGGCCAGAGGAAAACAGCTCGTTTTTACCTCGGATAAGCCACCAAAAGAGATTGAAGGAATCGAAGACAGAATTCGCTCTCGCCTATCCATGGCACTTCCAGTGGAAGTCCAACAGCCAGACCTTGAAACTCGAATCGCGATTCTAAGAAAAAAAGCAGTCGAAAAAGATATTTATCTCAGCCCTGATGTCGTCAACCTGATCGCCAAATGCGTGAAGAATAATATTCGTGAGCTTGAAGGCTGTCTGGTTAAACTTGGACTTGTGACATCACTTCTGAAGGTCGATATAGATCTCGAGGTTGCGAAGGAACATCTGAAGCTTAATGAAGAGCTTGAGAACCAGAAAAACATCACCATCGACTCTATAGCTAAGACAGTAGCGAACTATTATAAAATCCCGATCGGTGATCTTCGCGGAAAAGCAAAGACAAAAGAAGTAGCACTTCCGCGTCAGGTTGCGATGTATCTAACAAATAAATTTATCAAACCTACGCTCAAAGATAACGGACACTACTTTTCAGGCCGGGATCACTCCACAGTTCTCCACGCTATCAACACCATTAAAGAACGGATTAAGACCGAGTCACTTCTTGCGCAACAGGTCCTAGACCTCGAAAAAACACTCTAATTCTATATTTTTGAACAATTTAACAGATCAATTTGTGGATAAAATCTTATCCACAAGCAATCGGTCCACAATGTGGAAGAACATGTGGATGTCATCATTAAATATCGTCGTCGTTATCAATGAAAAACACTTTTGCGTGATGCAAAACAGAAGTCGAGTGTGAAATGGTGTGGAAGAGACAATCTTTAGGCAAACTAAAGAGAATGATATACGCACTAATCGTCCTTAAGATTTGCGCTTATGGTGGAAAACTTAAGTCTAAATTAAGCTTAACTCATGAGAAGTACTTGCACTGCCCAAGTTTATCAACACTGTCCAGGCTAATAAGAATAAAGAATTAAAAAAGAATATATAAGAGCTTTTTTGGGGGACAAATATTCAATCAGACCATCGCTTGATCATCTGATTGATAAAAGTTAGAACTTTGATCTCACCATAAGGAAATTAATGAAACTGATAATCCAATCCCAGGTACTCAGAGAAGCAATCAATAAAGTTTTATCAGTTGTCGATAAAAAAAACTCGCGTCCAATTTTAACAAATTGTTTATTAAAAACTTCAGGAACGAAACTAGAAATTATTGCAACTGACCTAGAAGTCTCAGCGAAAATTATTCTAAACGCTAAAGTAGAAAAAGAAGGAAGTTTTTGTATTAACAGCAAAAACATATCTGAAATTTTAAGAGAGCTTCCCAACGACGAAGTGACGATCAGTGTTGATAACACTAACCTTTTAAATCTCACATGTAAGAATATAAATTACTCACTTTTAATCAGTACATCAGAAGAATTTCCCCAACTATCTTTTCAGAATCAAAGTTCTGAATTCCGTTTAAAAACAAAAAATATTTCTCATATAATCAACAAGACTTCCCATGCGATTTCAACTGATGAAACAAGATTGTACCTTAATGGTATTTACTTCCAATTATCTGAATCGAAACTTCGGGCAGTCGCTATAGATGGCCACCGTCTTGCTCTGATAGATACACATGAATTTATTGGCGAGAATAAATTCCTTGTAGACGGCGTTATTATTCCTAAAAAGGGAATCACGGAGCTCAAAAAGATTGCTGACTCATACCCCGATGATGATGTTTCGATATCTCTTGATGACTCCTTCATGTTCGTGAATGCGCGGAATGAATACTATCTTTCAATCAGACTAATTGCCCGTGAATATCCTAAGTATCAGACGGTGATTCCAGCCAAGACGACAAATAGATTTCATATCGATAGGAATGCTGTCTTGAATGCAGTCAAACGGATTAAGATTCTTTCGAATGAGAAGACAAACGGAATAAAATTCAATATTCAAAAAAATGAACTTGTAATCTCTACTAATCACCCAGCTCTTGGACAGGCGACTGAAAATTTACCGATCTCCTATGATGGGAAATCTACAGAGATTGGTTTTAATGCTAAGTATCTCATCGAAAGTCTTATGGTCTTAAACGAGACAGATGTAACTTTCGAATTTAACAATGAGCTATCGCCAGTTGTTATTAAAGCGGAAGATATTCCGGAATTTCTTGGCATTATCATGCCCCTGAAGCTGTAGTGGATGGATTTGGGAAAAATCAAAAAATTACAGGCACAAAACTTTAGAAATTTATCTTCTTCTGTTTTTGAGTTTAATTCTGGAATAAACTGTATCTTCGGTCAGAATGGGAATGGCAAAACTAATCTTTTAGAGGCTGTTTACCTTCTAACGAATAAAAAATCTTTTCGTAAAAATACTGGTTTCTCTCAGATGATCGATATTGAAGGTGGGCAGCCGCAAATAATTCTTCAATCAGTCTTCGAAAAAGAAAATGATCTCAGTTCGTATTCACTCCGAATTACTGAGAACTTAGAAGAAAGATTTCTCAATAATACCCCTGAAAAAACTAAAACACCCTCAGCATCAGTTTTTATTAATCCATTTGATTCGTACACATTTCATACGAGCAGTACTTTTCGCCGCCAATGGATGGATTCTCATATTGGATTAATAGATCGTGAGTATAGACAGATTTTAGGGCGCTTTTTAAAATCGATGAGATTTAGAAACTCTGTTCTGGGAATGGGTGGAAAAAATGAATCCACTCAACTCCGAGCGATTGATGAACAAGTTTCAGAATATTCCTCTATTCTGACAGAAAAACGTTACGATTTTCTAAATCAACTAAATAAATTTATCACTCCTACCTTTAAGGCGATTTTTGCTGAGGAAAATACTCTTCAGATGAATTTAGACAGTATTTTTACTCATTGGGACGCCAAAAAGATATTTGACTTTTATCGTCATCAAGAATCCGCAGACATAAAAGCGCAGATGACTCAGGTGGGAATTCACAGAGATGATTTTATCTTCACGTTCAATGGACTCAATGCGTTTGAGTTCTGCTCCTTAGGCCAACAGAAAATGGCGTTTCTGAGCCTTATATTTGCCTATATAGAGCTTTTTCGGTATAAATTTAGCTCTTATCCTATCGTTCTTATTGACGACGTTTCAGGCGAACTAGATAGCCGGAGATGGAAAAACTTGATTGAGTATCTGGAGACAAAAAATTTCCAGGTTTTAATCACGACTGCCAATGAGAATTTTGGGAAAGAATTGGAACGGATACCCAATTCCAAGAAGTTTTTTATCGAACATGGGGGACTCAAGACCCCCGGCTAGGAGCCAGTGAATGAATCAAACTCCTGATTCTATTTCAAAAGTAAGTTCAGAGTACAACGCCAACCAGATTAAAATTCTCGAGGGTCTCGAAGCAGTTCGAAAACGCCCCGGAATGTATATCGGGGACACTGGCTTCCGTGGGTTCCATCATTGCGTTTATGAAATTGTAGACAACGCTGTTGATGAAGCACTTGCCGGGTATTGCACTGAAATCAAAGTGATCATTCACGTTGATAACTCACTCACGGTTATAGATAACGGCCGTGGAATACCTACAGACATGGTACCTGGCGAAGGTGTGTCTGCTGCTGAAATCGTGTATACAAAACTTCACGCTGGTGGAAAGTTCAATGAAGAGGGCGGAGCTTATAAAGTTTCTGGTGGTCTTCACGGCGTAGGTGCTTCAGTCGTTAACGCCCTCTCAAAATGGGTACGTATTGAAATTAAAAAACATGGAAAACTTCATCGCCTTGAGTTCGCTTATGGTGCTGCTAAAGAACCCCTGAAAGTAATTGGTGATTGTAATCCAAAAGATACGGGTACAACTGTAACTTTCAAATCAGATAACGAAATTTTCGAAGTACACGAATATAACTACGACACTCTTTCGAACCGCTTCCGCGAAATGGCGTTCCTGAACAAGGGACTACGAATTGTGATGAAAGATGAGCGTTCGGAAAAAGAAGACACTTTTCATTATGAAGGTGGTTTGTCTGAATTTGCAGCTTATCTTAATCGTGCAAAAACTCCGATCCATAAAGATCCGATTTATTTTTTCCAGTCGCGCGATAATTACGAAGTGGAAGTTGCTCTCCAGTGGACTGATGGTTATTCTGAAACACTCACCTCATACGCCAATAATATCAACACACCTGAGGGTGGTGTTCACGTATCAGGTTTTAAGACGGCACTTACACGGGTTCTGAATAACTACGCTAAAGATAACAATATATTAAAAAATATCAAAATCACGCTGACGGGTGATGATATGCGGGAAGGTTTGACGGCAATTATTTCCGTGAAACTAACAAACCCCCAGTTCGAAGGCCAGACCAAATCTAAACTTGGTAACTCTGAAGTTGAGGGTATTGTAAACTCTCTCGTTGGAGATAGATTCAAAATCTATCTTGAGGAAAATCCGAACGTCGGGAAAATCATTCTCAAAAAATCTATTGATGCTGCAGCCGCGAGAGAAGCTGCTCGTAAGGCGCGCGAGCTTACTCGGCGTAAAACAGCTCTCGATTTCTCAGGTCTTCCTGGGAAAATGGCGGACTGCCAGGAAAAAAATCCTGAGCTTTGCGAAATCTATATCGTTGAGGGTGACTCCGCAGGCGGGTCAGCTAAGCAAGGTCGTGACCGACGGACGCAAGCAGTTCTTCCGCTCAAGGGTAAAATCCTAAACGTTGAGAAAGCACGCTATGACAAAATGTTGGGTAATGACGAAATAAAAATGCTTGTTCAGGCGATCGGCACGTCGATCGGTAAAGATTCTTTTGATATCTCGAGATTACGTTATTACAAAATAGTGATCATGACGGATGCGGACGTGGATGGATCTCACATCCGGACTCTTCTTCTGACACTTTTCTACCGTCAATTCCCAGAAATCGTCGAGCGCGGACATCTCTACATAGCTCAGCCGCCTCTGTTTCGATATAAAAAAGGTAAGCACGAACACTATTTGAAAGATGGCGGAGCTCTTGAGAATTATCTCGTTTCAAGTCAGCTTTCTGATGCGGAAATCGAGATTGATGGTGCCAATACTGATATTGAAACAGCCAAGGTTGCTGTTAACAAGTTCAGGAATTATAATCAGACCCTGGAAAGTTATGACCGCCACTACGATGCTCTTTTCTTAAGAACAATTGTTGAAGACGGAACACTCACTGCCGACATGATGAAAGACCAGTCTAGGCTTAAATCATGGGCGGAAAATATTACTGCCAAATTGACGGACAGTGATCATGTGAGTCTTAAAAAATATAAACTTAATGTGGAAGAAGATATTAAAACACTTGGATACCAAGTAAAAATCCAAGTTCTATCTGCTCTAAAAACTAAAAATTTCAAGATCGGCCTCCATTTTGCGGAATCTTCTGAGTTTGCGGATCTAATGAATCAGTATGAAGGAATTAAGAAATTTCTCAACGCTAAGATTGTTATGAAAAGCGGTGGAAATACTTATACACACACAGGTCTCCAAAACTTCGCTGCATTTATTTCAGCAGAAGGACGTCAAGGTGCTTATATCCAGCGTTACAAGGGTCTTGGAGAAATGAACCCTGAGCAACTTTGGGAAACCACCATGAATCCAGGTAACAGAACACTACTCCAGGTGAAAATTGAAGATACGATTGATGCCGATCAGGTTTTCTCTGTTCTCATGGGAGATCAGGTGGAGCCACGTCGTGAGTTTGTGGAAACAAACGCACTCAATGTTCGTAACCTCGATATTTAATTTAAGGAAAGATTGAATGAGCGACGAAAACAAGAATCTACCAAATCACGGCAATATCACTCCACTCCTCATTCAGGATGAGATGAAAAACTGCTACCTCGACTATGCGATGTCGGTAATCGTTGGACGTGCTCTACCCGATGTTCGTGATGGATTTAAACCGGTTCATAGGCGCGTGCTCTTTGCCATGCACATGCTGAATAACTATCACAATCGGCCTTACCTAAAGTGTGCTCGTATCGTAGGTGACGTCATCGGTAAGTATCACCCGCATGGTGACTCTGCCGTTTACGGAGCTCTCGTTCGCCTGGCCCAGGATTTCTCAATGAGATATCCGGTTATTGATGGTCAAGGGAACTTCGGTTCGATTGACGGAGATAACGCTGCGGCAATGCGATACACAGAAGCAAGAATGCACAAACTCACCAATGACATGCTTGGTGATATTGATAAAGAAACTGTTGATTGGCAGGACAACTATGATGGTTCACTTCAGGAGCCAACAGTTCTTCCGACGAAAGTGCCAAACCTTCTCATTAACGGATCTGCAGGTATTGCTGTGGGTATGGCGACCAACATTCCTCCGCATAACTTAACAGAAATTATGAATGGTCTTGAGGCCCTGATTGAAAATCCGAACATGACTGTGCATGAGCTGATTAAGATTATTCCAGGGCCGGATTTCCCTACTTCTGGTGCCATTATCGGTACTGCGGGTATTCAGCAGGCGTATCACACCGGTAAAGGTGTGATTCAGATTCGTGCGAAAGCTGAAGTCGAAGTGAAGAAAAATGACCGCGAGATGATCGTGATCACTGAACTTCCTTATCAAGTCAATAAAGCTAAGCTCATCGAGAAAATTGCTGAGCTCGTTACCGAAAAAGCGATCGAAGGTATTTCAGATATCCGTGACGAATCCTCACGTGAAGGTATTCGTGTGGTCATCGACATCAAGAAAGGTGAACAGGGTGCTGTGATTCTGAATCGACTTTATAAGCAGACCCAGATGCAGGTTTCTTTCGGCATCATTTTCCTCTCGATTTACAATGGTCAGCCGAAAGTCATGGATCTCAAAGAACAACTCCAGTGTTTTATCGAGCACCGTCGAGAGATCGTTATCCGTCGGACAACTTATGAACTCAAGAAAGCAAAAGAACGCGCTCATATTTTAGAAGGTTTAAAGATCGCCGTTGAAAATATCGATGAGATCGTCGCTATGATCAAGGCTGCTGAAGGTCCCGCTCAGGCGAAAGATCAGCTCATGCAGAGATTTAAATTATCGACGATCCAGGCACAGGCGATTCTCGATATGCGTCTCCAGCGCCTCACTGGTCTTGAGCGCGACAAGATTGTTGCTGACTATGAAGCCATCATGAAAGAAATTTTCCGCCTTGAAGGAATTCTTGCTTCCGAAGATCAGATCAGCTCCATCATCAGAACTGAATTCGCTGAAATAAAAGAAAACTATGGTGATGAACGGCGCACTGAAATCATCGCGCAAGCAGATGAAATTCAGATGGAAGATCTCATTAAAAATGAAGAAGTGATCGTAACGATCACCCAGAAAGGTTACTTGAAGCGGATGGGCAAAGATACTTACCGCGCACAAAAACGTGGCGGCAAGGGAGTGAAAGGTGCCGAGCTTGATGAAGACTTCTACACGTCAATCTTCACCGCTGACACTCACGATACTCTGATGATCTTCACTGACAAGGGAACAGTCTTCTCGATTAAGGTTTATCAGATTCCAGAAGCTCTCCGGACGGCGAAAGGTCGCAATGTTGTGAACATCATTAATGTTCCGGCCGGTGAAGTTGTTAAAGAAATTATTACGGTTCCGAAAGAAGCCGAAGGACATTTCCTGGTGTTTGCAACGAAGCAAGGGATAGTGAAGAAGTCGGAACTTTCTGAGTACAAAAACATGAGACAAAATGGTCTCAAGGCAATCAAAGTTGTCGATGGTGATGAGGTTCTCGCCGTTAGAATTACAAACGGTAAAAAAGACGTTCTTCTTGCTTCTTCCGGTGGCAAGTCGATTCGTTTTCACGAAGATGACTGCCGCCCTCAGGGCCGTGTGTCTCAGGGTGTGAAAGGGATGAGTATTGACGAAGATGAATATGTTATTGGGATGGAAGTAATCGATGATACGTCAGAGATTTTAACCGTAACTTCTCGCGGATACGGTAAGCGCTCTGCTGCTGAAGAATATCGTAAACAGTCTCGTGGTGGTAAAGGAATTCTTGCGATGAAACTCACAGAGAAAACTGGTGAGATTATGGCAATCCTTCCTGTCTCTGATAAAGACGATCTCATGATTATCACTGACAAGGGTCAGGTCATCAGAACGAAGATTTCCGGCATCTCACTTCTCGGAAGAAATACTCAAGGTGTCCGACTCATTAACGTCAACGCTGACGAGAAAGTTGTGGCGGTTGAGAAAATCGCCGAGTCAGAGGATGATGGATCCGATGGCGAAACTTCTGAAAATCCTGTTCAGTAAACTTTTTGTTCTTGTTTCAGTCCTGGGGTTAAGTTCTTGTGACTTTACCTCGGGACTGAACCAGGACATTCTTTCCGCACAAAAATATGTCGATAATCAACGCTTCGATAAAGCCGTTGAGCTGTATGAACGAATTCTTGTTAAGAATCCATCAAAAGTAATCAAGACTAAGATCAACTATCAGTTAGCCGAAATTTATTACCTGTATCTAGATCAGCAAGTGAAGGCACTTAAGTATTACCAGTTCATTGTGGATAATGTGGATGATCCGCTTTGGCAGGTTAAGGCTCTCGAAAAAATCGCAGATATTAATTTTAGCTTTGCCCGCAATTTCAATGAGTCGATTCGTGCATACCAAATTCTCATGCAGGTAAAACCGCGACTTTCTGATTACGATTATTATTTTCTCCGAGTTGGAGAATCCTATTTTGAGCTTGGGCGATACGATAAAGCGAGAGAAATTTTTAATCAGATCATCAACCAGCCCACCAATCCCTACTACGTTGAAGCGTACAACCAGATGGCGCTGATCGAGTTTTATAACAAGAACTGGGATAAAGCGGTGGATTACTGGTTGGAGTACTTGAAGCGTGAAAAACGGAAAGATCAAATCGTTAAGGTAAAGTTTTTGATCGCAAATGCGTATGAGTCCAATGAGAAACTCAAAGAGGCGTATAATATTTACTATTCTCTTCTTTCAACTTACCCCAATCCTGATGTACTAAGAGCTCGTTTAAAATCTCTTTATGCCCGCCGTGTGGCCCGGAAAAGATGAGCGAAAAAACACCAATTCAGAAGATGATGTTAACCATGGGTCTTGCCGTAGGACTCCCCGGAACAATCATTGGTGTTTTTTATCTTCTCTATTCCCTGGTTCAGGCCGGCCATATTTCCTGGAATATGCTTCTTGGTATTCTTCTTGCTATAATTGGTTATTTCTTTTTTTTGATGGTGAAAAATGTTTTGGGCAAAAAAGATAAATACTAAGACCTATGTCATCGGTACTGCCGTTAATGCTGCGGTTGCGGTTATCTTCGGATGGCCAGATAACCAGATGATTATTTGGATGTTGGTTGTGTTATTGGGTGCTGTTATTAACCACTATTCCAGTGTTTATGTCGTTTCAAGCCTTATTGATTCTCAGCTCTCCACACTTAACGCGCCCGTCAACAAAGGCAAGATGGCGTTCTTTCTTGTTTTGAAAATTCTCTCTCTCATTTTGGCCTTCGCCCTTCTGGTCAACTATGCCAGAAGTAAGGTGCCCCACGGCATCATTATGTACATTTTCCAGTTGATAATTCTCTCCTTAAGTATTAAAAACACTGAACACTTTATCAAAAAAGGTCCTCTCGAATGATCCGCTTAATCGCGCTTCTCGTCGGCTTGGTTCCCGTTGCCGCTTTTGCGAGTGGTTATACTTTCCTTGGTCAACTTGAACATTCAGTTCATATCAAGCAACACATAGTCACCTTTGCTCTTGTATCTGTGTTTTTTATTTTATTTGGTGTTGCCTACAGAGCAAAACTTTCTTCGATTAAAAACAATATTGTCCCCGATCGTGGAATCTCATTTAGAAACGTATTCGAGGCACTTGGACAATTTATCTATAATCTCGCTCGTAATATCATGGGCGAAGAAGAAGCTAAACGTTACTACACTGTCATCATGCTTCTCTTTACTCTCGTTTTCCTGAACAACCTTATTGGGTTACTGCCAGGATTTCTTCCCCCAACGGATAACTTCAACACGACTCTGGCCCTCGGTTTATTTGTTTTCATTTACTATAATATCCAGGGTGTTCGCGCTCAGGGTGTTTGGGGTCACATCAAACACTTCATGGGTCCAGTTTGGTATCTCGCAGTTTTAATCTTTCCTATCGAACTTATTTCACACGCAGTACGCCCTCTTTCTCTTGGGCTTCGTCTCAAAGGGAACATGGAGGGAGATCACTTGGTACTCTCGATCTTCTCGGAACTTATACCGTATATTGTTCCGATCCCTTTCTACGTCATCGGCCTCTTCGTGTGTTTCATGCAAGCATTTGTATTTACCCTGTTGACCATGGTGTATATCAGTTTAGCTACAGCCCATCACGATCATGATGAAGCTCACGCTCATCACTGAGCTATGTCTCGGAAAACAGTTTTTTAACCCTTTTTAAAGGAAGGATATTTTATGGACGCTACTGCTATTTCAAATCTTGGTTATGCTGCTGCTGGTGCTATCTCTATCGCTGCTGTAGGCGGAGCTTATGCTCAAGGCAAAGCTGCTTCAGTTGCTCTCGAAGGAATTGCTCGTAACCCAGCTGCTGCTGACAAGCTCTTCACTCCGATGATTATTGCTCTTGCCCTCATCGAGTCACTCGTAATCTACGCTTTCGTTATCGCGTTCCTTATTAAGCCAGTTGTTGCTTAATTTTTAAGTTAAGATACAAAAAGAAAGGGCCGCTCTATGCGGCCTTTTTTATTTTTCTTTTTTGAGCATCTTTGCGAGATATTTTCCAGTGTAAGAACCCTTTACCTTCGCCACTTGTTCAGGCGTTCCCTCTGCCACTATTAATCCCCCGCCCTTTCCACCTTCTGGACCGAGATCAATAACCCAATCAGCAGTCTTAATCACATCGAGATTATGTTCAATGATGAGAAGTGAGTGGCCGAGTTCTACGAGTTTATTTAAAGCCTTGAGTAAAATTTTAATATCTTCAAAGTGAAGCCCTGTTGTTGGCTCATCCAAAACATAGAGAGTATTTCCTTTCACGCTCTTTGCGAGTTCTCGGGAAAGTTTCATTCTCTGGGCTTCCCCACCCGACAGTGTCGTCGCAGGTTGACCCATTTTGATGTACCCAAGGCCAACGGCGTTGAGGACTTTCAGGGCGCGATTCACTTTCGGATAGTTTTCAAAAAATGGTTCGGCTTCTTCGAGAGTCATCGCTAAAACATCAGCGATATTTTTACCACGGTAAAGAATCGAAAGAGTTTCATTGTTAAATCGACTTCCGCGACATTCTGAGCACGTGACGAAAACATCTGGAAGAAAGTGCATTTCAATTTTAAGCATGCCGTTTCCTTCGCAGGTTTCACAGCGTCCGCCCTTCACGTTGAATGAGAATCTTCCTGGTTTATAACCGCGAACTTTCGATTCGTTCGTTTGTGCATAAATATTCCGGATGTCATCGAACATTCCGGTGTAGGTAGCTGGATTCGAGTGAGGTGTTCTCCCGATAGGGGACTGATCTAGCTCAATCAAAGAGAGAATCTGATCAACGCCAGTAATCGAGTGGTAATTCGATTGTGATCCTCTCCGTCCCCGTGTGAGATAACTCTTTATCGCAGGAACTAAGATCTTATGAATCAAGGTTGATTTCCCCGAGCCGGAAACTCCGGTGATACAGGTCAGACCATGCAGCGGAATACTAACAGTAACATCTTTTAAATTATGTTCGTTCGCCTTGTGGAGTGTAATTTTATGGGTAAGTTTTTTTCTTTCTTTGGGAATCTCAATTTTAAACTCTCCAGAAAGATATCGGCCTGTGATAGATTTTTTGTCTTTCATCACCTCTGCGGGAGTTCCTGCCGAAACGACCTCTCCGCCGTGAAGTCCAGCATGTGGTCCCATATCAATCAAGTAATCAGCGGCCATCATCGTATCTTCATCGTGCTCAACAACGAGAACAGTGTTTCCGATATTCCGAAGCTCGATTAAGGTTTGGATGAGCTTCTCATTATCTCGCTGATGTAGTCCGATGCTTGGCTCGTCGAGAACATAAAGAACTCCAGAAAGTGCGGATCCTATTTGGGTCGCCAGTCTTATCCGTTGAGATTCACCACCGGAGAGAGTCATGGCATCGCGGTTGAGAGTCAGATAATTTAAACCAACATTGAGAAGAAATCTAATCCGATCCCGAATTTCTTTCAAAACTTTATTGGCGATGATTGCTCTATTGCCAGTGAATTTGAGTTGGTCAAAAAAGACTGCGGCATCAGCGATAGAAAGATCACACACATCCATGATTGACTGACCGTCGATGGTTGCTGCCAGAGCGAATGGATTTAATTTTTTCCCTTTGCAGCCGCTACACTTCTTAATGATCATGTATTCTTCAAGGTCGACACGTGTCTTTTCAGATTCAGATTCATTATATTTTTTTTCAAGCCAACTCACGATGCCTGGAAACTCTCTTTTGAAATTCCAAGAAGAGTTCTCGGATTCAAACTTGTAATTGTAAATCTTGTCTGTTCCGTCATAAAGAACGCTCCGGAATTTTTCAGACAACTTTGAAAAAGGTTTTTCAATATCAATTTTATCTACCGTGGCGACGGATCGAACCATCTGCATGAGGAATGCATTCTT
>CANETG010000042.1 GCA_947440875.1 Bacteriovoracaceae bacterium | reverse complement strand
TTACTTATAGTGCGCCGAGGGTAGATATCTCTCTGAAATACAGGTCTGTATGAAAGACTTTAGCACTGACGTACTCATTCTCGGGACAGGTATTTCCGGACTGTCGGCTGCTCTTAAACTGGCCGAGAAAAAAATCAATGTCACTATTGTCACCCGCGAGAAGAAACCAGAACTAACGAATACGTTCTGGGCACAGGGGGGGATTATCTACAGTCCTAAAGATTTAAACGATCAAGAAGATCTCATTACCGATATCATCCGAGCATCTGCCTATACATCCAACGTCGAGGCCGCAAAAATTCTCGCGACAAGATCGGCTGAAATTATTGATGAAGTTTTGATTGATAAGTCTCATGCGGATTTCGCCAAGGATGCTGAAGGCGAACTACTTTTTACCAGAGAAGCTGCTCACTCAAGAGATAGAATTATCTATAAAGGTGATATGACGGGGAAGACGATTCAAATTTCCCTTCTCAATTACCTCTCAGACAAAACAAAGTTTCCGAATATCAATTTTCTCACGAGTCACACGGCGATCGACCTCATTACGCCGGATCATCATGGTGTTGATATCACTCAGCGCTACGAAGAGAATCAGGTTCTCGGTGCCTATCTTCTCAATCAAGAAAATAACGAAGTGAGAAAAGTTCTCTCCAAAGTAACGATTCTGGCGACTGGAGGTATTGGTGCTCTTTACCTACACCATTCCAACGCTGAGGGCGCTCGCGGTGATGGTCACGCCATGGCCTATCGCGCGGGAGCGGATGTGGCGAACATGGAATTTATTCAGTTCCATCCGACGACGTTTTATAATCGTTCCTCTCACCGGCGTTTTCTTATTTCGGAAGCGGTCAGAGGCGAAGGCGGAAAGCTTATCAATGCCAAGGGCGAAGCTTTCATGAAGAAGTACCATCCCGATGAGGAGCTCGCTCCCCGAGACGTGGTTGCACGCGCGATTCTTGAAGAGATGATTGCCGAAAAAGAAGACTGCGTTTATCTCGATATTTCACACAAGGGTGAGGATTATCTCAAAGAAAGATTTCCTACGATCTACGCTTACTGTCTTGATAATCAGGTGAACATGGCAAATATGCCTATCCCTGTTGTTCCAGCGGCGCACTACACATGTGGCGGTGTGAAGACTGATCTCAAAGGAAAAACGAATCTCAAGCGTTTATATGCTGTGGGAGAAGTTGCCTGCACCGGACTGCATGGAGCGAATCGTCTTGCATCGACATCACTTCTTGAAGGTCTTACTTGGGGCTACATAGCGGGTGAAGATATTCTCAGTTCAATAGAGACTCTTTCAGACTACGATTCGGATAAAATTAAAAACTGGTCGGAAGGACATGAAGAAGTAGAAATGGCGCTCATTTCGCAGGATCAGCTGACATTAAAGCAGACAATGTGGAACTATGTTGGTCTCTCGCGTTCACAGAATCGCCTCGCGCGCGCGCGCGCCATGTTCATTGAACTTCAGGATGAGATCGGGAAATTTTATAAATACGCTCAATTGAATGATGAACTTATTGGACTTCGTAATGGAGTTGAAGTTGCGTTCATGGTGCTGAATGCTTCCATGAGAAATAAAAAGTCGGTCGGTTGCTTCTACTTAAAAAATTAAATTATGTGTTGAGTGGCTTAAAGTAATTCTGCCCCAGGAGAACAAGATTTCTTCTGATGAAATTTCTGCGCCGTAAAACGAAGTTCGTTGGACGTTTCGGACTCCACTTCCGTGGATTAGGAAGAATCGCCGCAAAGAGATGGGCTTCACCTGGATTAAGTTTCAGCGAATTCTTGGCGTAGTAATGAGCAGCTGCTGCCTCTGCACCGTAGATACCGGGACCGAGTTCAATTACATTCAAATAAACTTCGAGAATTCTTCTTTTGCTCCAAAGGGTTTCAATCAGAACGGTAAAATAAACTTCAAGCCCTTTCCGAAGATAAGTTCTTGAAGGATAAAGAAAGACGTTCTTCGCCGTCTGCTGGGAAATGGTGGAAGCTCCCATTTTCACTTTGCGGCGTTTGTTGGCATCGATTGCTTTTGCAATGGCCTCAAAATCAAAACCATTATGGGAAAGAAATTTTGGATCCTCAGAAGCGATAACTGCTTTTTGGAGGTGTGGAGATATTTTCTCAATTGGGGTCCAGTCCTTCTGGATAGGAACCCATTTCCCTTGAAGTCCGTATTCGAAAGTTCGAATAAAAACGAGCGGAGTATAGTAAACAGGAAGCCATTTAAGGAGAACTACAGTGGCCACGGTTGAGACAAAAAAACCCACAGTTCCCCAAAGAACAGCTTTTTTAGCTATCTTCAAAGCAGGTGCAGCCTTTTTAAATCCTCGTCTGATATATCCCATGACTATTTTTTTTCTCTCAAAAAGTTCTTTTTCCGAGTGTATTACAATTCGCTGAAATTGTATGTAAGTGGTAGGTCTTTGCCCACTTTTCAGTAGCTTCCAATAGTGTCTTTTTTCGTTACTTTCCTGTCGGAATTTTCTTATCAATAAAATTTTAAGCACATTCAACTAGATTTTTTTTTCAAACTGAGTGTCAGTAAAAGCTTTTGCGATCGATTGGTCTTTTTGGAGAGAAATACCATGTTTGCCACGACGCGACACGAATGCTAGCTTAGTATGACTTTTTTACAGGGTAGGGGGGTAAAGAAAATGACTTTTCTCTCTCACTCCTCTACAAGACAAACAATCAATTTCCATAGGTTTACCATGACACTCGATACGACGAAGAAATTTCAGGAGAAATCCATTTTTTTTACATCCCTTGGGTGCTCCAAAAATCTTGTGGATTCGCAGGTGATGCTGGGCCATTTGAAGCTCGACGGTTTTACTATCGCCCAAGCACCAGAGGATGCGGAAGTTATTATCGTCAATACGTGTTCGTTTGTTGAGGCTGCAAAAGTGGAATCCATCGAAACTGTTCTCGATCTCGCTTCTTACAAGACTGACGGTAATTGCAAAGCACTCGTCATGTCCGGTTGTATGGCCCAGAGATATTCCAATGAACTTGAAGGTGAAATGCCTGAAGTCGATATGTTCATCGGAACTGGTGAGTATCACAAAATTGTTCCTCTCCTTCGCGCGATGGAAGAAGGGAAACTCGAGAAAAAATCTTTCGTCGAAATTCCGAGATATATTCACACTGAATTTGATCCGCGTCTTAATACGTCACCGTTTTATATGGCATGGTTAAAAATCTCAGAAGGCTGTAATCGTAATTGTACATTCTGTATTATTCCGACTCTTCGTGGAAAACTCCGGTCTAGAACGGTTGACTCACTCGTGAAGGAAGCTGAGCAGCTAGCGGCCACCGGAGTGAGAGAACTCAATCTCATTTCACAGGATTTTTCTGACTACGCCGTTGATCTTGATGGCGGCGGTAAAAAAGAGGGTAAAAACCCAATGATTTACGAACTCCTTTCTCGCCTCGAGAAAGTTGTTGGCGTTGACTGGGTTCGTGTATTTTATTTCTACCCCGATGATCTCACGGAAGACGTGATGGATCTTATGGCGAAATCGACTAAGATCACTAAGTACCTTGATATGCCGGTTCAGCATTTTGCTGACGGAGTTCTGAAGCGCATGAATAGAAGAGTCACTGAAGAAGTGATTCATCAAAAAATTAAAACTCTGCGTGAGAAGATTCCGGGAATCGTTCTCCGGACTTCCATCATCGTCGGATTTCCTGGTGAGACAGAAGAGGATTTTGAAGCACTCGTCAGAGGAGTTCAGACTGCTCGCTTCAATCACCTCGGTGTCTTCAAATATTCTGACGAAGAGGGAACTCCAGCTCTTCGCCTGAAAGATAAAGTGCCTCAAGACGTTATCGATGAGCGTTTTGAGAAACTCTATGAATTACAAAAAGAAATCGCCAGAGAACTCAATCAGGAATATCTCGGTAAAGTTATTGAAGTTTTAGTAGAAGGTGTTCACGAAGAAACGAATCTACTTCTTCAGGGAAGACATGCCGGGCAGGCGCCGGACATCGACGGCAAAGTCATTATCAATGATGGAATGGCAAAAGCTGGAGAAATCGTTAGAGTTGAGATCACTGAAGTGCTCGACTACGACCTCGTAGGAAAAATCGTCTCATAACTAATGGTCTTTGAGTGGAAACTTCTTGGACGAGAGTGCTTTCTCCAGAGTCTCGATTTCCTCTGTGAGTTTAGAGCTCTTTGTTTCATGGAGCTTGTAATGAAGAAGACCGTAGGCTTGTTTATCTTTCAAGTCTTTCGTTAGAAGTTTTGTTTCCATCTGCTGAAGGCCTAGCTCAAGCTCGCGGATCTGAGATGAGATTTCATTAAAACGGAAGTCCATCTTTTGATGAAGATCACGGATGAGATTGATCGTTTCTGAATCTGATTTTTTTTTGAACCACGAAAGCATATGTTCTCCGGCTACTATTTTACCCAATCTCTTTGTCTGGTTCTATTGAGGCAATAATCTCCCCTCCCCACAAACACAGTAAGCACTTAGAATGAAGGATATTCAAGGAGCTTCTGTTGAAAAATCTGATTCTATTACTCAGTCTTGTGTCTTTTGCGGCGTGGGCGCAAGTTCCGTCTGAGACTGGGTTTAGGTCTAAGCTTAGGGATTTTATTAGTAAGTTCGCTGGTCCGCAGTGGAGCGATAAGCTCCTCGGGAAGTTGCCTGAACCGGTGGTGGAAATGGCCCTGCCAGAAATTCCTAAAAATTTAAAATCCAGTACTGATGTCTCGAGTTACATCAAAGAAATCAAACCAGAAACTGAGTATGAAAAATTGCCACCCGAAAGACTGGCCCAGTTCGATCGCACGTTTGTCGAAGAGCTTTTTCTTGTGACTAGAAAAACAGAACCCAAAGATGAGGACCTGTCAACGTGGATGAATAACCTTCAGCAGGGGGGATCGCGAGAAGCAGTCTATCAAGCACTCGTTTTAGATGAAGTCTATGCGACACTAGAAAACCTGAGTGAGAAGCCATCGGCAAGACTGCTAGATTACTGCCTGAGATTTAGTAAAAAGTTTTACGGCATCACGTACACTGAAGAAGGTCTAAAACAATTTAATCTCTACACTCTCAAACGGACAATCACTGAGAAGGGGCTAGACCTACTTGAATTCTATGAAGGGAAAAACCTCGAAGAGTTCCATCGTTGGTACGCAATTTATTCTTCAGACGTCGCAAAAGAATACGCCCCATTGTTTAAATCAAAACTTCGGACTGACACTGATCCTAAGTACCATTTTGAGTGGGCCAAAGGTATGCCGCTTCAGCACGTGAAATCGGAGTTTATTATTAAAACTCATCTCATCATGAATCAGCTCCAACTTCTTCAGTAGAAAAAAGGATTTTCAATCTCGAAAAGGGAGCTAAGGAGTCTCTCCACTCCGAGTGCCACTCCAGCCGAGTTGGGAAGACCTTTTTCGAGTGAACCGTAAAACTGTTTGGGTTCGGGTAAATGGTAAGAATAATATTTTTTCTTCAACACTGCCTGAGCATCAAATCTCTTTTTTTGTTCAACCAGATCCGTAAGTTCGTTGAAGCAATTACAAAGCTCAATACCATTAATATAAACTTCAAATCTTTCACAAACTCTTGGGTCATCTTGTTTGTAAGTGGAGAGAGCTGCCAAGGGTGCTGGAAATTCTTTCACAAGGAGAAGCGGATACTTTTCCAGATGGGGCTCAATTTCATTGAGGTACAGCAGAAAGAAGTAATCGTCCCATTCAAGATCGACTGCAGGAACTGGAACGTCCGGAAACCTCTTGAGAAGTTCTTTCATCTTCGGAATGGTAAGCGCGTCGAGGATATCGATATTTAAAAACTCACGGAAGAGTTCTTGCATCGTTTTGGTCACGAGTCTTTGATCCTCTAGGTTTTTCCTGAGCGGGAGTTTTTTCTCCACTCCTTTTTTTATGACGTAGCTAATGAGATGATCTACATCTTGCATGATGGATTCATAACGTTCATTCTTCCGATACCACTCGAGCATCAGAAACTGTTTCCGGTGGATGGGAGAGTCTGGTTCGTCCCGGAAACAATAATTGAGGGTAAATATTTTTTGAAAATGTTCATTTCTATCTGCAAGAAGTTCCTTTAAACAAAACTCGGGGGAGGTGTGCAGATAAAGAGGGAGTTGACGCTTGTCTTTCACTGAGTGGAGTTGAAAGGGATGAATGTGAACTTCCATGCCAGGATTCTCCACGGCGGGTGGAGTTAAAACATCGAGGAAACCTTGCTCCCCGAAATAGTTCCGGATAATCTGTATGAGTTCAAACTGGTAACGACGCATGAACCTTCACCGCTTAAAAAATCTTCTTCAAAAAGAACATACTCTTTCCCCAGACAAGTGGAAAGGGGCGGTAGTTTTTCTTTGTGATGAAGAGAGAGTCATCTTCATTAAAAGATCAGAAACAATGCCAACTCACAGCGGGCAAGTGGCATTTATCGGGGGTCATAAAATGCAGCACGAGCATGATCCGTGGATTTCTGCACAGAGAGAATTCTCAGAAGAAACCGGCCTCGATAGTACGACGATAGAGTTTATGGGATATCTTCCGGTGATAATGACTTCGCGCTTACAGGCGATCGTACCGGTCATGGCAAAGCTCTCAATACCGATGGACGATTTCATCCAGAAAGCAAAATCTAACGGGGAATGGGATGTCATGATTCCTTATAATTGGGAAGATTTATGCAGGGAAAAAGACTGGCAGTATGCTTGGCGCAATGGATATACTCGCTCACCCGTCCTTTTCCATCCGATGAGACCACATGCTCATCTGTTATGGGGTGCTACGGCGTCCATCGTCTGGGATGTTCTCCGGCGATATTTTTCTGAGGAAGAATCATGAACGAGATTCAGCAATTACTCGGTGATAATCTTGAAGTTTATATCAGCGGCTTTGTTGTCCTGGGCGGAATCCTTACTTATTTTTTTAAGAGTAAAAAACAAAAACAAATTTCCACCGATATTCCGACCGAAGCTCAAGCAGCGGTAAAAGTCCCAGCTGAGTTAGTTGTTCCCAAAATAAGCTGGTCTCAGCGGCTAACATTAGGATTGGATAAATCTCGCTCGGAAGTTTGGGGAAAAATTGGAAATTTATTTGCTGGTGAAAAACCATCACTCGATGAAATTGAAGAAGTTCTTTATACGGCAGATCTTCCCACTGGAATGGTCCAAGAACTTATTTCGCGTTTAGAGAAAGAAGGAAAGGGAAAAAAACCAGAAGAAATCCAATCACTCGTTTACCTCTTCATGAAAGAGAAAATGGAACCAGTTCAGAAAACAGAAAAAGATCTTTCTCCCATTAAGTCGACCAAGGTCATCATGATTGTTGGTGTGAATGGCGCTGGGAAAACAACGACGATTGGAAAATTGGCAACGAAACTCAAGGCCGAAGGAAATAAAGTTATTGTTGGTGCATGCGATACGTTTCGAGCAGCAGCTGTAGATCAACTACAAGTCTGGTGCGAACGCGCGGGTGTAGAAATGGTTCGGGCCAAAGATGGCGCTGACCCGAGTGGTGTGGCCTACGGCACAGTTGCTAAAGGTGTGAGTGGAAACTACGATTATTGTCTGATTGATACGGCCGGAAGACTTCATACCAACCAAAATTTGATGGATGAACTCACGAAAACAAAAAAGGTCATGGCAAAGATTGATGCGACGGCTCCGAGTGAAGTGCTTCTCGTTCTTGATGCGATAACCGGGCAAAATGCTCTGAAGCAAGCTCAGGAATTTCATAAAGCACTCCAACTTACCGGAATTATATTCACGAAATGTGATGGATCAGCCAAAGCGGGAAGTGCCGTGGGAATTGTTGATCAATTACAAGTACCAATTAAGTATATCGGCGTAGGTGAATCGGTCGATGATCTCCATAAATTCGATCTCGATTTATACCTCAAAACGTTGGTAGGGATTGAGACAGCTTAAGGCCTTAATTTTATTGTGAAAGACATTCCTGCTTCATTGACTTTAATAGGGGTTAAAAGTATCTTATTTCTATGACTCAAAGTCAGGAAGTAGAGTTTAGTGTTTTAGGCTGTAAAGTGAAATACAGACCGGAACAAAACGATAGTCACATCGCAAAGTCGGTGATCGATCTTGTGGTCGCTGAAATTCAGCAGCTCAAGATTAGTCGTCCACAGCTCCGAGATACAGATGTTGCAGTTCTAGTGGCGCTTAAAATCGCTACGGAGAAGCTTCAGCTCGAAGATGAGTATAAAGGAAATATCCTCAAGCTAGAGGGTACTCTTGAACAGGCTTTAGAAAGCCTCAGTACTCAGGCGATATAGGCGTGATCAAAGAGGAACTGCGCAAGACGCTTCTTACGAAGCTTGCCTCTTTGTCAGATGAACAAATCATCTCGTTAAGTTTCTCGCTCACTCAAGAGCTGATACTACTCTTTAAACATCTTCCTCACTTACAAAGTCAGATCGGAGCAGCGTATTTGCCGCTTCGGAATGAGGTTGCACCCGTTTATCAGGAGCTTCTTCGTTCGGTCCCTCTTATTCTTTCTTATCCTGTTCTGCGGGAAGGAAAGATGGCCTTCGGAATGGCTGAAGGTCTACCGAGTGGATCCCCTTGGCTCACTCCACCTTATAAAGTGGTTGAGCCCGGTTGGTGTCTGGTTCCGGGTGTGAGTTTTTCCCTGAACGGCGGGCAAAGATTGGGAAGAGGGAAAGGTTATTATGACCGCTTTTTTGAGGGCAAAACCGGAACAAAGATCGGGCTCGCTTGGAGTGGTCAGTTGAAAGAAAACATTCCTGTGGAGTCGCACGATTGCCACATGGATTTTATAGTAACGGAAAATTTTTGCTGGGACGTTAAACAGCAGAAACATATTAAGGGGAAATAAGATGAATC
Source organism: Bacteriovoracaceae bacterium (assembly GCA_947440875.1). GTDB lineage: Bacteria > Bdellovibrionota > Bacteriovoracia > Bacteriovoracales > Bacteriovoracaceae > Peredibacter. The sequence goes on along the minus strand of CANETG010000042.1, from coordinate 5,905 downwards.
CTATGGTTATGGCCGTGATTGGCGCTGTTGCCGGAGCTGTCATCGCCTTTTTTGTTTTCACTCTCAAGCAGGGTGCATCGAAGAAAGGTCAGGAAGCAGCGGCACAGGATATTCTGAGAAAAGCGGAAGGCGAAGCTCAGGAACTAAAGAGAAAAGCGGAAGAGAAAGCCAAGCAAATTGTCCGCGATGAGCGAAACAATCTTGAAAACGAAATGGAAAAGAAGAAGAAGCATCTTACCGATTTCGAACGCGGTCTCACGAAAAAAGAAGTTGCCCTTGAGCAAAAGACCGAGCAGATTCAGAAAGACACTGATCGCGTAAAAGCGAAAGAAACTGAGATCGACACTCGAGTTACCAAACTCGATCAAGAGATTAAGAAGACGACAGAAATTTCGGAAGAGCTGGCAAACAAGCTCACTCAGGTTGCCGGACTCACAAAAGAGCAAGCCAAGAATCAGTTGATCGAACAGGTTGAAGAAGAAGCCCGTCTCGACGCCGCTAAGAAAGTTAAGCGCATCGAAGAAGAAGCTAACGAAGAAGCTGAGAAAAGATCAAAGCGTATCGTGGGAATTGCTATCCAGCGTTTTGCCGGAGAGTACGTTGCTGAACAAACTATTTCATCGGTTGAAATTTCTGATGATGGTGTGAAGGGACGTCTCATCGGTCGCGAAGGTCGTAACATTCGCGCGTTTGAGCAGATTTGCGGAGTTGATCTCATTATCGATGACACTCCGGGGATCGTGACGATTTCATCATTCAACGTTGTCCGCAAGGAAATCGCGAGAATGACGATTGAACGTCTGATCGCCGATGGCCGTATTCACCCAGCGAAAATTGAAGAATTCTATGACAAATGTAAGCACGAGTTCGAGTCACGGCTACGTGAGCTCGGAGAAAAAGCTCAGATGGAAATCGGAGTTCACGGGATGCACCCGGAAATTCTGAAACTCATCGGTGCGCTCAATTGGCGTACTTCGTACACACAAAACCAATATCAGCATGCTCTTGAAGCAGCATTCCTCGCCGGTAACATGGCTGCGGAGCTTGGTCTCAATGTTAAGCAAGCTCGACGTGCTGGTCTCATTCACGATATCGGAAAAGTTCTGGATGCTTCGGCCGAAGGTTCTCACGCTGTGATCGGTGCTGACTTTGCGAAAAAATACGGAGAGTCTCCGGACATCGTTCACGCAATCCGCGCTCACCATGATGATGAAAAACCTGAATCAGTACTTGCGCACCTTGTGGCTGCGTCGGATGCTCTTTCTGGTGCCCGTCCAGGTGCTCGTAAAGCGCTCAAAGAATCGTACGTTTCAAGACTCTCGGACATTGAGAAAATCGTTAATGGATTTGAAGGTGTTCATCGTTCTTATGCGATTTCTGCAGGTCGAGAGATCCGTGTTCTCGTTGAGAATGAAAAAGTTTCGGACGAACAGACCATCATGCTCTCACGTGATATCGCGCGCAAGATTGAGCAAGAGATGTCTTATCCGGGAACAATTAAAGTTTCTGTTATTCGAGAAACACGAGCTGTAGGTATTGCGAAATAATTTAATCAAGCTGGAGGTTCAAAATGGATAAGTGTGCAATTGTCACTGGTTCATCCTCCGGCCTTGGTCTTGAAATCACCAAATCCCTTTTATTTTCAGGCTACACTGTTTTTGGAGGATCACGATCCGGAACAAAAATTGAGCACGATAATTTCTATGATGTTGAACTCGACATTACTTCGGAAGAATCAGTTGCGGAGTTTTTTGAAACGATTCGCGAGTATGCCGACGAAATTGATCTCGTCGTCAATAACGCCGGCGTTTGTGAAATGGCTCCCTTGGGAGAAATGACAACGGAGAGTTTTGAAAAGCAATTTGCGACGAACACCTTGGGACCTTTTCTCCTTTTTAAATATCTTGAACCGATGCTTGTGAAAGGTGAGACCCATATCGTCTCAGTACTTTCTACGGCTGCTCAATACGGTTATCCTAATGTCTCTGCTTACAATGCTTCAAAATTCGGACAGCTTGGGATGATTGAATCACTGAAGAAAGAGTGGAAAGAACAAAAAGTTCGATTCACTAATCTCTTCCCAGGTGCGATCGATACGCCACTCTGGGATAAAATGGGATCGAAATTCTCACGCGATAAAATGCTTTCCGCCTCTGATTTCATGAGTGTGTTTAATTTCGTCGTTCATGCTCCACCGACTATTCAATTTCCGGAACTGACTTTTCTTCATAGAGAGGGTTATCTCGAATGAGGCCTTTCCTCACCTCGAAAAGAAAACTTATCGACCTCGTTGTCATAAGCGTTCTCATCGCGATTCTTTGGCCAACTCTTGGAGTTGAAGCTGCGCTTCTCTTTGGCTCAGGCTTTATTTGGAACTGGGCCGCTTCACAAGATTTGTCTCAATATATGGCAGGGAAAAGTTATCGGTTTACGATGCTCAGGCTTGTGCTCAATCTGCAGTCACTGATCCAGTCACCTCCGTTTATCCAAACTCCACCAGAGTTTATTAAGTTAATTCTTCGTTCACTTCCGGCAGGTCTCTTTTGGTGGGCAGTCATTTGGTTTCAAGATAGCGATCTTCCGATTTGGGCAACCTTTGCGGGTAGCTTGGTATTTGAACTTTCTCAATGGGAAATTTTTTATCGAAAGAAAGAACCCCCGCTTTGAAACTCATTCCAGTATCACTCGCACTATTTTACCGTCAGTCTGAATCGGAAACACTTGAAGTATGGGTCCAAACCCGGACTGATGATGGTGTTTACCACGGTCTCTTAGAATTTCCCGGTGGTGGAGTTGAACCTGAAGAAACCCCACTTGTTGCGGCAGTCAGAGAAGTCGAAGAAGAAGTCGGTGTGAAAATCAATGCAGCCGACGGTAGATTTATGGGGACTTACCGGAGAGTTATGCCTGAAAAGGCTATTCTGTTGTACGTTTTTCTCTTTCCAGCTTATCCGGGACTAGATGATAAGGGTCAGTGGCTTATAATCAGTCGCGATAAACTTAGCTATCCCTATGAAGGAAAGATCCCCCCGCCTAATCATCAGATGATTGATGATCTTTATCGTTATCTATATGATGAGCGCGTATGAACAGCGTCACTCAGGTCGTTTTCCAGGCATTTTTACTCGCCTTCGCATTTGGTACCCAGATGTACGCGCCTGTTGTGAACACACGTCTGACGGGTGTGGGATTTTATAAACTCGGTACCGCCATCGTTCTAAGCTCACTTGTTTTTGCCCTCGGAGTTTCCTACTCAATGAGTCCGGGACTCAATCAGCTTCAGTGGATTTGTTATGGTGCTTTAATCGTTTTGAACGCAGTGACTTTTGTCTTTCATCAAGACCATAAGAATCTTTTGATGTGGATTATCTATGGAATTCAGATAGTGCTTTTTCTTACGCTAACTTTTCTCACTTACGGTCAAAATCCGCTTTGGATAAATTTCTTTCTCAGTTCAATGGCACTTTTAGGAATAAGCAATTTTGCTATGATTCTCGGACACTACTATCTAGTTGTTCCCAAGCTCTCTGAGGAACCATTGATCTACTGTCTATTTATCTTCTGGATTGTTATCTTCCTTAAGATGGCTTCGTCACTTTCGGTTTTGAGCTCCATCGGTGCCGGATACTTAGAAGAAAATACCGTGCTGGGTGATGGCTACATGTACAACTGGTTGTTCATCTCTATGCGCTGGCTCTGGGGATACGCGGCTCCTTTTATCCTTAGTTTTTTTACTTTCCGCTTGTGTAAGTTACGTTCAATACAAAGTGCCACAGGCGTGCTTTATATAGTTGAATTCTTTGTGATCGTGGGCGAACTGATTTCGGTCTACATCATGACTAAACATGGATTACCAATATGATGGAAGTTCAAATTACGTGTCCGTCTTGTCAGTCTTCGATCGAGGTCTTACCCAATCACCTCGCTTCAAAAGTTGACTGTGATATCTGTAAGCACATTATCGATGTGAAATTTACCACCGAGCACGAGCACGGAAATCTGAAAGAATGTCCCGTCTGTTCTCGAATGGATTTTTACAAACAGAAAGATTTTAATCGAAAGATTGGAGTTATTCTTTTTGTGATTGCTGCGATTTTGAGTATCTGGACTTATGGGCTTTCGTTAGTAGCTCTCTATCTCGTGGATCTGTTTCTTTTCCGGAAGCTTGCGATCGTTGCCATTTGTTATAAATGTCTGACTAACTTCCGTAAGGTAAAAAACATCACTGAAATCAGGGATTTTGATCACGAGATGAATGACCGAATTGTTTATTCTGATCATGATTTTAAAGGGAAACCGCTATCCCACTAATATCGAGTTGTCTAAACAGGAATAGTTTAGGTAGCGTTCGTCTTTTAAATCCGTTCGTGTTACAATTCCTTGTAAAGTTTTTATGAATAACAGGAGTTTAGCCTTATCGAACCCCCGTCTGAACCTACTTGGTTTCTTCATCCACAGTTGAAATTCTTATCCCCTATTTATAACAGCCAGGTCTTAGCATGAGCAAAGACCAAGAATTTCTCATTCTTTTTGTTTCTCTCTGTTTGTCTGCTTTCTTTTCGGGAGCTGAGGCGGCACTGCTTTCTCTTCCTCATGAAAAAGCAAAAAAACGTGCTGATGAACATGGATTTGACTCATGGGCGATGACCAAATGGCTTAATTCACCGAACGATATTCTGACGACCATTCTTGTTGGTAACAACTTCGTTAATATTCTCATCGCTTCTCTTTCAGCGGCGATTACAGAAAGATATTTTTCCAACGATGCGCTCGCGATCAGTGTTGGTGTGACAACTCTTATCATTCTCGTTTTCGGAGAAATCGCACCCAAAACCCTAGGGCGCGGGAGGGCAGAGAATTTTGCTCCCTACGCTATCATGGTTCTCGTCGGCTTTTATTACGCTCTTTATCCGATCGTAAAATTTTTCGTAAAAATTATTCAGCTGGTTCTTGGAGAGAACGCTACCGTTCGCGGGCGCCTTGTCACGAAAGATGATATTGAGATCATGGTCGAGATGGCGGAAGAAGAAAAAAGTATGGATTCAAAACAAATTGATCTGTTGAATTCCATTCTCGAATTTCCGTCGATTAAAGTGAAAGACATTATGGTTCCCCGCACGGGAATCGAAGCGATTAAAAAAGCGTCCTCTTTCCAAGACGTCATCCGCACTGTGAGAGATGTTGCTCACTCTCGCTATCCTGTTTACGACGAAGATCTGGATGATGTTCTCGGATTCCTCCACGTGAAAGATCTGGCGTTCATGAACTCCGATGAACAGAGAAGTTTTGATGTCTCGAAATACCTCAAGCCTCCGTTCTTCGTTTACGAGCACATGAAGATTCAAGCCGTCTTTGATCACATGAACCGTAAGAAAGTTCACCTTGCACTGGTGAAGGATGAAAATGGAATTGTGGTCGGGATGCTGACACTAGAAGACATCATGGAGGAAATCTTTGGAGAGATCCAAGATGAGCATGATGATGAGCAGGACCTCATTCCTGGAGTTGAAAGCGAAGAAGGGGTGATGGTCCCTTCGACCATCTCCCTGCGTGACCTGTATAATGAATATGACATTGAGATTCCTCTCAACGATAACTACTCAACCCTCAATGGCTTTCTTATGGAGCAGTTAGGTAACAGCTTCCCGAAGAAAGGGCACATTATTATCTGGGACGGGTACTCTTTTGAACTGCTCAAAGTGAAAAACTACGAGATTAAAGAAGTGAAGATCAAATCAACCAATGGTGATCATCTTCGCGAAAAAAATCAGGACAGAGAAGAAGACTACCAAAAAGCAATCGGCGCTAAATAATCATGGAACCGAAGGTTTATCCCGTCTGTGTGATTGGTGGTGGTTCGGCGGGTATTATGGCAGTTCTGAGAACGGTTCTCAATAATGATGAC
>CANETG010000041.1 GCA_947440875.1 Bacteriovoracaceae bacterium | reverse complement strand
TCAAGAGTTAAGAACTTCGTCTCTGCTGAACCTTTGAACGTGTAGCCTGGGTTTTGGCCTGAGCTTTCTGATAGTCCTGCTTTTTTATCAAACAAAAGACCAACCCAATGAGAGACGAGAGCGTTGGCGTAGGATTGATAGTTTCTGCCCTTGGATGAGCCGTGGTAAAAACGTTTGAAAAACTTCTTGTCCCCTTTCGGGTTTTCGATTTCAATATTTGAAGAGGAATCATTCCAGTTCCACTGGAAGAAGAAAAGTCCAAGGCTGGGAGTTTTTTCTTTGTAATTCGTTCTCAGGATATACGGTTTGGTTTCTTCTTTCTCCTCGAGATCGCGAGTTGAAGACGACACAATTGCGCGTCTTAAGAGGGACATGTTCGCAATAACATTTTCGCCTTTGGGATCGAGCGAGAGATTGAAAAACTTGACTCGACCAGAACCTTTTGCGGCCTTAAAAGTCGCTTTTAAAACGGGAACGTAAGAATCAAGCTCAAACGCCACCCCGAAAGATCCTTCGCGCCCTACGTCCCGGTAGATATGGAAATCATTTTCTGAACGGCGGTGCACATGGAAGCGCGAGATGACTTGAAATCCTGGAACGAGTGAAAGGGTCGCCTTGACGAGACTTCCTTTGCCGGCCAAGACTTTTAGCCCAGCGCCAGTGGCGATACTGTCAGTCACAAGAAGAGACTCGCCGATTTCCATATTCTCTTTAAAGGGCTTCATCGCCTCTTCGATTGCCTTCATTTTTGAGTCTTCATCTGCCGCTGTATCGGCTGCCACTTCTGAAGCCGTCTGGAGAAGTTTTCCGTAATCACGTTTCACCAAGGGAACCATGATATTTCGGTACGGATACTTGAGAGCTTTTTGAATCGAAGTTACTGGGCGAAGGTGGGAGTAGGTCCTGACAATCGATGCTTCGGCCGAAGCTGCCGCTTGGATCGGAGAGGGTAAACCAGCGGCCCCGACGAACACACCTGCCGCAATAGAAACACCCACAGTGTCGACGAGCTGAACCAGACTGTCCGTTCCGAGGTACGTACCGGTCACAATGTTGCGTGAAAGAATAAGCTGACCACGGTAAGTGGGAAATGCCCAAGTCTTGAGTGGAATTTCCACGGGTTTATTTGATGCCTGAGCGTCTTTAATCGCGTCTTCTAAAATCTTCTCAAACTGAGAGTCGTTTTTTGCCTGGATATCTGTCGCAAGGAACGGAACGTTTTGATTAATCTGAGAGATAAGAACATCAATCCCCATCGAGATGAGTTTTGATTTAAGAAATGATTTAATTTCAGAGTCCGCCAGGGGAGAATCCGGATCGCCGTAAGCAAATCGCGCTCCGTAACCTGGCCACTGCTGCTGCGTGAGTTTTCCGCGGACGAGTTCTACACCGTTAGAAACGTTCGCGTCGACTTTGATTTCTTCGTGATCAATTTTAAAGAGCTTCATCGCCGAGTTCCGACGAGAAATAAGTTTCTCCAAAAGAATCATCTGGACAGCTTTCGGCGTATTTGAACTCTCGACGATTTCTTTCCAGTCTTGGCGCGAGAGTTTTTCAATCCGCTTCGAAATCCAGCGGGCGTCATCCCAAGTGGATTGGAAGTCTTCTAAGTGGTCATGGAAAAGAGAAACCTGATTGTTACTCGTGACACCGACATTCCAGCGAAGAAGGTTCACACTCTCGACCAAGTTGACAAGAGAAAGAGGAACGGCCAGAGAAGACATCAGACGTCTTCCTTGGATCATGTCAGACGTGACACCGACAGCAAGGTTATAGATGGGATGGTTAGAATCCGTGACCAAAAGGTCCTGAATAATGATTTTATTATCTTCTAAGTGCTCAACCACCCAGTACTCGGGGGCAAGCATGACAACGTTTTGAAAATAATCGATGAATGACTTTTTATGAATCTCGTTTCTAAACTTGAGAGTCATGCGTGGAAGATACTTAATGTCTGGGATTTGGTAACCGATTTTACGAAGAAGAGATTTCGCCAGAAGAAACGAGTGAACCGTTTTCCCTACCATCACGGTGTAGATCTTGCCGTCGCCTTCTTTATTCTGGACGTTGAAGCGAAAAAGGCCTGAGGGAGTAATGACGGGTGAGTGATAAACGACTTCATCCATGTCTTCGAGTGGATTTTTATCCACCGGAAGCTTCTCGAGCATGATATTTTTCCAAAGATCAGAAGACTCCACCGGGTTGAGAGTAGAGATATCAAAGCGACCGCGGGAATCTTCGCGCAGCTTATGCACCTCATCCGGGAGAAGAAGCTTACCCTTGTGCATAAGATCGACCGCGGGGTCGTTCATGTAGCGAGTTGGGATACCTGAATTAAAGTTCTGCTGAGCAAGTCCAAGACCTGACCAAAACAGCACCAAGAGGAGCATGATATGCTTCATAAAGCTTCCTTTAAAGACACTAATTCCCCAGTTCAGATGAAAATTTGGTGCCAAGTGGGGCGCTCCAAAGGGTCTGCAAGTTATCACAATGAGGAGTCGGGATTCTTCGCAGGTGTAAAAAGTTTTGACAGTCTCTGGGTTTAAGAGACATCGCGAACTTATGGGCAATCATTCAGACAGGGAGACTGACTTTTACTCACATATCCCTGCCCCGACGAAGCTCTTTCTGGACAGGAATAAGCTCCCCTCTTATTATTTTCTGATACATCAATAAGGGGAAATCTGAGTGAAGAACCATTACAAGCTCCTCCTAGGGCTCATCATCGGTATTGTCGGCGGAACAATCTGTCACAACTACCAGGACGCCGTGGCGCTTCAGCATTTGAATAATTATGTGATGACTCCGATTGGACAGATTTTCCTTCGTCTTCTTTTCATGATCGTTGTCCCTATGGTTTTCTCTGCACTCGTTCTCGGAGTTTATGATCTGGCCCGTCACCAAGGGGTGGGAAAAGTTGCTTCGAAAACTCTGATGTACACGGTGATCGCCAGTACCGCCTCGGTTCTTATTGGTATCGGACTTGTGAATTTCTTCCAGCCGGGGAAAGGCTTCAAGATTGATACGTCTGTCTTTGAGAAGGCAAAGGACGGCGTCCAGACGATTACGAATAATGCAAAAAACTCAAAATCTTTTGCCGAGGCCATAGTGAGTGTCATTCCGAAAAACCCACTTGAAGCGGCCGTAAAAGCTCTTGAAGGCGAGATGCTTTCACTCATGTTCTGCGCGCTTTTCTTTGGTTTTGCGTTTTACCTTGTTTCGAAAGATCACGAAGGTGAGCTGAAAATTGTGACGATCTTTCAAGAAATCTTCGATGCCTCGCTAAAGATTGTGGAGTACGCGATGAAGATCGCACCTCTGGCAGTATTTGCGATTGTATTCGGAACGGCCTTTAAGTTCGGACTGTCGATTTTTGAATCCCTCTTTTACTTTGCCGCGGTTGTTGTGGCGGGACTTCTGATTCAACAATTTGTTGTTTACTCGCTTCTACTTAAGTTCATCGCCAAGCGCTCTCCCTGGAAGTTCTACTCCGACTCTAAAGACGTGATGATGTACGCCTTCTCGACGTCGTCATCGAACGCGTGTCTGCCAAAATCAATCGAGACCGCCGAACATAAACTGGGACTGACTCCGGCCGTTTCGAGATTCGTCCTCACTGTGGGAGCAACCGCCAACCAGAACGGAACCGCTCTCTTTGAAGGAGTAACGGTCCTCTTCTTGGCGCAAGTCTTTGGTGTGGATCTGTCGATGGCGCAGCAGTTTCAGGTCGTCATCATGTGTATCATCGCGGGGATCGGAACGGCCGGAGTCCCGGGTGGATCACTGCCGCTGATTATGATCATCATGAACGGAGTGGGAATTCCTGCTGAAGGGATTGCACTCATTCTTGGTGTGGATCGTTTTCTTGATATGTGCCGGACGACTCTGAATGTGTCGGGAGATCTTGTGATTGCGGCACTCGTGGATACGAAGCCGCCCGCGGCGGATAAGGTTTAGCGGAAGATTCTACTTTTTAAAATCTTCCAGAAGATCTTTTTCGGTGAGCCTCTCGAGGAGTTCAGATCCCTCCATTAATTCACGACCTGACACAGCGGAAAGTCTTTCTTCATTTCTTTGAGTAACGTTTTTAAATGTTCTTCACCTTTTGTCTCAAGTGTAAAGACCACTTTCGCCCCAGTGATACCCGTGCCAGATGAATCACGATCGTGAACAACCTGGAGCACGTTGGCCCCGACATTTTTGATGATGCCCGTCAGCTGATGAAGCGTTCCCGGTTTGTCCTGAATGGGAATAGAGATCGTGACTTTCCGACCAGACTCAATGAGACCGCGATCGATAATTCTCTCAAGGAGATTCACGTCAATATTTCCGCCGCAGATGACGAGTACGATTTTTTTGTTCATGAATTTTTTGGGATTTTTCTGCCAGAGCTGATCAAAAAGGGCCAGCGGCAGCGCCCCTGCTCCTTCGGCGATCACACGCGCCTTCTCCATCAACTGGAGAATCGCCCACGCCATTTTTTCGTCGTCGACTTTGTGGGATGATTCGAGCACTCCGTCGAGAAGCTTCCACATGTCTTCGCTAACTTTACGAACTTTGATCCCATCAGCAAAAGTGTCACCTTTTTCAGCGTTCACGATTTTCCCAGAATTGAGCGTATCGACCATGGGACTACAGCCCGAAGCCTGACCGGCGATGACTTTTGCCTTCGATTTTTCACTCTTAAGCACGTGACCAATACCAGAAACTAAGCCACCTCCACCGATGGCTGAGAAAACGAAATCCATCTTTGGTATTTGTTTTAAGAGCTCATAGGCAACAGTTCCCTGACCCGCGATCACGAGTGGATCATGATAAGGATGAACGAAAATCATTTTCTTTTTTTTCATCATTTCTTGAGCATGCTGGAAACACTCCTCAATACTATTTCCGTGAAGGATGACTTCGGCGCCGAGATTTTCTGTGTTACGAATTTTTGTAAGCGGAGATCCCAGGGGCATGATGATCGTTGCTTTGATGCCGAATCTCTTGGCCGCCCAAGCGACACCTTGTGCGTGGTTACCGGCACTCACGGCGAGTACACCCTGTTTTTTTTCTGCGGCCGTGAGCTGCGAAATCTTAAAGGTCGCCCCTCTCATTTTGAAAGAGCCGATAGGGAGCATATTTTCTAATTTCAGATAAATATCACAACCATAACTATTTGAGAGCCATTCGTTGTGAATGAGTGGCGAAGGATCAATCGCCTCTGAAACAATTTTCTGCGCTTTTTTAAAAAGTTGACTATCGATTTTCATAGGACACCTTTTTGAGACTTATAAAAAAACCAAATAATTCTCACTCCAAGAGCAATGAAGACCATTCCCCCAAAACGGAGTAACCAGCGGTGGGGAATTTCGCGAAAAAGAAAGGTTAACAAATTGAGTGAAAGGCAAATAACAAAAGTGATCACTCCAATAAGAATCGACGGGTCGTGAGGGTCAGGAATTGTGCCCAGACTAATCCCCGCAGCCAGCGCGTCGATAGAAGTCGCAAAGGCCAAAATGAGAACCGGAAGAAAACTCCACTTTAGTTCTCTTTGATCGTTTTTTAAGGCTTCCTGAAAGAGCTTCAACCCCATGATCAAAAAAATACCGCAAATCATCACTTGGGAGAGATATCCGTAGGAGGAAAAAGCAAAAAGATAGCCTCCGTAACTGCCAATCCAGAGCATGAGAAACTGGAAAAGTCCGAAAGTCAGCGCAATGATAAGACCTTTGGTGAGGCGAGTATTGAGTGCCTCTTCGACTGTCAGTAATCCAAGGGCAAAACTCACGACTCCCGCATCCACTGCGAGGCCCAAACCCAAAAGAAGGATTTCAAGCGAGATCATGGAGAACTTCCCTTTGATAACCCCTACTATATCGTGTTAAATTGAAAACATGAAAGGCTTTCAGCGGATTATCATTCTCTCGATCTTAGGAACTTATCTCGTCATTCTCGCCGGTTCAATTGTCCGTGGGACGGGCTCTGGTTTAGGGTGCCCGGATTGGCCTCGCTGCTTTGGACAATGGGTTCCGCCGATGGATATCTCTGAGCTCCCAAGTGACTACAAGGAAATTTATAAAATCTCAGGAAAAACGATCGCAGATTTTGACCCTTTCAAAACTTGGACCGAATACATCAACCGTTTGATGGGTATGGTTCTCGGTTTTTTCATCCTGCTTCTTTTTATTTTTTCTTTCAAGCTTCGCCACACGGAACGAAATGTCCCTTGGTTCTGCGCTGGACTTCTGGTCCTCATTCTCATCCAGGGCGGCGTGGGTGCACTCGTTGTCTCGACTCATCTGAAGCCGTTTCTGATTACGATTCATATGTTCCTTGCGATCCTTCTTCTCTTCGGTCTTCTTTATCTCAGAAAGTATTGCGACGACCTCGAAGATACGGCCATCGTTCAGCCCATCGATGGAAGAGCACTTCGCATTTCGCAGATTTTAGTCGGTCTTTCTTTTATTCAAGTGTTGATGGGAACTCAGGTGAGGCAACAAGTCGATCACCTGACCCGGGATACGGGATCACTTGATTACTCGAACGTCATCGGTGGTCTGAACTGGGTGTTTTATGTTCACCGCTCTTTTTCTCTGGTGATCGTGGGTATCTTTCTCTATCTCCTTTTGTATCTCCACCGGACGCGGTTTAATCGGGCGGCTTTTTTCACGACTCTTTTTGGTTTTTTTTGTGTGATGGCAAACGTGGCGACGGGAGTTGCGCTCAATTATTTTGATTTCCCGACCAACGCTCAACCACCCCACCTTTTTTTCGGTGTGATGACCTTGGGGTTTTTATACACTTTGAAATTAAATCTGAAGGGCACTCTGCTCGATTAAGTTTGAAAGTTCCTCGCCCGCGCAAATTCATACATGGCAATCGATGCGGCGACGGAAACGTTGAGACTCTCCACCATTCCGATTTGCGGAATTTTAATAAACTTAATCGCTGGATAATGCTCTTTCTTGAAACTAAACCCCGACCCCTCGTGGCCTAAAACAAACGCAACTTTTTCTGGAAAGTTTGTTTCATGAATCCCCACTTCGGCTTCTGCATCAAACGCGTAAAAGGTATAGCCCTGGTCGAGGTGTCGCTGGTAACTTTCATGAAAAGTTTTCGTCATCGTCCAGGGCACTCGCTTCATGCAGCCTTTGGCGGGCATGGGATCAAAAAACGGAGTGCCCACAACGTCCACCCCAAAAGCTCCGAAGGCTTCGGCGGAACGGATGATTTTCCCGATGTTGAAATCGACCTTCAGATGATCGAGAATAATCACAAAAGGATAGGGCCCGGGACTGGCCATCATTTTGTTCAGAAGCTTCTGGCGCTCGAAGGTTTTTAGCATGTACTGACGCTTATTCATGCGTTAATCTTATCCCATGATTGGACTTTTAGTCATTGCTCTTACTGTTCTTATGATTGTTACTTTAGTGCGGAACGCACTCGTGGGAAAACAACTCTCGGCGGATGAGACCTACTCTGGAACAATTGAACTCCTTATCCCCGTTTCTTCTCGTTCCGAATTTTACATTGAACCGTGGATGGCCGCACTTGAAACGCTGGGTGAGCTCAAAGGGCGTCTGAAAATCCGTATCCTAATCGATGGCCATCATCCCGCGATGACTGCGTGGAGCGAGCTATCGCAAAAGCTTCCGTTTGTTGAACTTCATTCCTTCATCAATCGGCCCGTTGGTGTTTTTGTCATTCCCTGGATGCTCAAAGAAATCTCTTCCAAAGTCTCTAGCGACGTTGTGATCATCGGCGACGCTGAACTTGTTCCGACAGAAGCCGCTTTTCTTTCTCTTTCCCACTTCGTCACCCAAAGAGAGCGCGCGTATTTTGTCCTGCCTCAGACAGTGAAGGGAAATATTTTTTGTGAATCCGTCGCCCTCCTCAATCCCACGCTCGCTCTGGCGAGTGTTTTTGGATTTCGCCGTTTTAAAAGAAACATTTCGCATCCTATGATGAGCATCGCTCAGGGCTGGCTAGGAATGCCCATCTCACTTTTTAGAGAAATTGATTTTGAAAAAATTAAAGTGGCGTCTTGGAAACAGGGAATCGCTGAGTTTTTTGACATGAATCTGAAGTTCTTTGGGCTTGCGTACGGAGAGAGACATCTTCGTCGTTACTATCCAGAAGATCTCAAAGTTCAAATTTTTCAGATGAAAATATATTGGGATGAACTCTGGATGAGTGGCGACCGTAAAGGATTCTGGATTTTTGTCGCGTGCTTGTTTATCTGGGTCTTTCCGGTCCTCTTCTTCTTCTCTCATCCGTTCCAGGCGATCGGAAGCATTCTTCTTCTGACTCTTTACCGCTTCTTTTCCAAAATCGTGTTTCAAGAATCTTGGCGCGGAATTGCCCTACACCTTTTTGGTGCCCTCGTTTGGGTAGGGACTCTTGTTTGGTGGGCCTTTACGTCGGTGAAAGATCGGTATGGATTCAGGGCCCGGTCGCGGTACTAAAGATGCTCCCCTTGCGAGGAGCATTTCATGGGAAATTAGGGAAGAACTAACAACTGACCGCCAACGTGGGCCGGGTGAAGGTGACACTTCATCGGAAAAAGTCCGTCTCTATCAGCTTTAAAAGTGACCACTTCTTTGACACCTTTTTTGACGTCCGTTCTCACTTTAAAATCAGGAATGACAAAACCGTGCACTCCCGAGGGAACATTGTTAATCAGGGTGATTTCAACATCGTCCCCTTTCTTCACAATGATGGTTCCCGGAAGCCACTGTTTCACGCCATCAGTTTCGTAGTTCACGAGAGTAATTTGTCTTTTTTCAGCGAGCGCAGAAAAAGAAAAACTGATCAGGGCCAGAATTGTAAGAAATTTCATGAGGACTCCTTGGTTTAACTTTGAGCGTATCCATTGTTAATCAGCTTCAAAAGCTTTACAATAGATTATCAATTGAACGAAAGGATGAAACCATGGGTTACGGACGTAAAAGCCAGGCAGGCAAAATGCTTCGCAAAAAATCACAGGCCAAGAAGAAATCGAAGATCAAAGCTAAGATTGTCGCTGGGAAAGTGGCTAAAGTAGCTAAGAAAAAGTAATCAGAACTTAAGCGCTGGCATGAATGGCCCAAGGGATATTTCTTTTGGGCCTATCACATGCATCAATACCTTCAATTTCTCTTCTAGTGATCCGGCCACCATTACCATCCGCTTCATCTGCGGGTCATCGACCAGAAAGACCGCACAATAATTAACCAAGAGCTCGATATCGTGCAGAGTCGACGAAAAACTCTCCCGTTGCGAAGCATCTGGAAGAAAATGAATCGCCCATTTCTCTAGCATCATTTTGAGGCTCGTGAGTTCCATCTCAAAGGCATCCACTGACCGAATATTTTCTTCCACCGAACGATAGCGGTATATCTTGTAGGGCCCTTCACTCATGAATTCAGTCAACCGACATTTCACTGCTCCAGTGATGTAGATATCCATTCTTCCATCGGGATAAGTGGAAAGAATGTGCGGCATTCCTGCGACACAAATTTCACCCCGATAATCATTTACGGCGTTTGAAGGAACGACAGCAACAGGGATCTGGAGATCAATCGAGTCCTTAATCATCTGCCTGTAGCGAGACTCAAAGATGTGATAAGGAAGGGTGACTTTCTTAAAGAGAATTGAGTTCTGTAGGGGGAAAAGGAAAACCTTATTATCCATGAATAAACGATACCCTCGCGAAACCTTCCACACAAGACTGCTAGGCCAAACAATGACTAGTTTAAGCTCTTAACAGGACTGTCCTAATCTGGAATAGGATCCTGAGGAGGGGATTTTTGCACTTTGTAAAATGTTCAGCTGATCTATGAATGACTGAGTTGCCGTTGTATTATGCGCGCACTCAAACTTGCCTTGAAGGAAAAAATGAAAAGACTTCTGGGAAAAATAGTTCAAGCGCTCTTAATCACCACCATCGCTCTGGTGGCGATCTTGAACTCATCGGTTCAAAACGCCAGAGACGAGAAAATCAGCACGAACCAAACTGTCACTGTGGTCACTTCAGAATAGTTCCCTTCGCCATCAATTAGAAAAGGAAGATGAATGAAAAACTTGAAAAAAGTAGTGGTTTCTTGCGCCCTCCTCGTCAGCTTCATTGCTCCGGCGCGAGCCTCCATTGGCGCTGGATTTGCGGCTCCCTCTGCTGTGATTGCTGGAGTGGCGGCCATCGGATTAAGTGGGGTTGCTGCTTACGGCGGAGTTCGATTAATTAAAAGAGGTTCGATTATTGCTGGAGTGGGAGTCCTTATTCTTGCGACGGCCGGTGGTTTTTTTGGATTGATTCTTTTGGATGGAGAAAACGAAGCGAAATTCGCTGAGCTCTCATCGGCCAGTGCAGGGGATTTAAATCTTTCTGAATCTGATCGAGAAATTTACAACTCGGAAATAGAACAGGTCAACGCCGTTGCTCGCGAAATCGGTTCCGAGCTCTCAAAACAAGGCTCTCAAAGTGCAGAACTTGCGCGGGATCTGTGGATCGAATTCGGGACTGAACTCTCACCTGAAACGATGAAAACTGTGATTGCTATCGCCCAACAAGAGTTTTGAAATAGGCCTCTCTTTTTGGAGAGGCCCCATCTTATTTTTTTGTTTCCATCTCTTTAGTCATGCGCAGAATTTCAGCTGAGAGACGAGACACCGAATCCTTTTTGGCTTTTTTAAGTTCCACCAATTCATCGGACTGAATGGGCGGAGCTTTCTTACGCTTAAAACTTTCTGATTCCACTGCCATGTAGAGATACTCATTCCGAACGTCCCACAGGGCCGCGCGCGTGATGAACAAAGCATCCGTCACAGTTCCAGGCACAAAAAAGCCTGGGAGAACGAGGATGTAACTCAGGGCCGCTTTCGTTTGATATTGCTCAGAGGCACTCGTGCTCGAAATAATGAGCAGGGCGTCCGCCCCGTGATGAGCGGCCGCGAGACGAATCGATTTCAAATCTTTTCCGTTTACCACGGACTCATTAATTAAAAAGAGTTTTGAGACCTCTCCCGATTTTTTAAGTTCAGTCTCGAGCTCCATGATCATTTGTTTGTCCTCAGAGTTCCATCTGAGATCCCAATTGCGGTGAGTATTATCGACGAAATAAACTCCCAACTTAAAAGGCTTCGGAAGCTGGGGCTTCAGTTCAAAAACTTTTTTGATTTCCTCATCCGTCACTTGGCGAGACTCCCCGACCTGAAGCTCTTGCCGCAAAATTTCTTTATTAAAGCCTCGCGATGAGCAGGCAGAGAGAACGATTAAGGCCAAAAGGCTGGTCATCAGTTTCATAGAACCTCGGGAAAATGTGTCCTCATATGATAAGAAAACCATTCATGGGCCGTCATCTTGAAAACGGCACATATATAACCCCCCAAAACACTGTAATCCTTACAAACCTTTCCCAGGAAACGGGGACAAGAATTATCATTCGCCAATGAAACTCATGGTGACCTTCATCATTCTTATCTTTTCGTCGTTTGCTTTTGCCGGCGAAATCGTTCTCCTGACCTCACTCAAACTTGAGGGAAGAAATATTCGTCACCTCGAGAAAAGGTTCAATAAAGCCTTTTCCCGCTCGGGTCACGAACTGGTGATTCATCATCAGGCAGATCCAAAAACTCTTTATCAGGTGATGACCTCGGATCAGACGGAGGCAGTGATTTGGGTTTCTCACGCGGCCGGGGAAAGTGAGCTCAAACCTGGATTCAAAGCCGACAACATCATCCTTGATATCTGGGGTAATGACGTCAAAAACTTTTTTACTCTCGTTCCGCAGAATTTGAGATTTCTCGGTCTCGTCGGATGTCAGGCGGAGAAAATATTGGCGGGTTTTCGTGAGCGCGGAAATTACGATGCTCACCCGAATCTTGAAATCATGAGTTTTGAGAAGAAAGTTCGTTTGTACTCAGCGTTCGATATCACGATTAAGGCAGCGGCTAAGAATCTCGCAATAAATAAAGCTTTTGTCTCAGATGGAAATACGACACCGATTCATTTTGATATCAAGCGCGGAGCTTTTGAAGAGTCACCGTCGCTTCAGCCTGGGTGGGTTGAAATGGGTGATCAGGTTTTGGGATTTTTTGATTGGGATGCGAGTTCACCGATTCGCGAGGCTTCTATTAATGAAGTTGTGTTGAATAAAATCGAAAGGAAAAATATTAAATTCTTCCGCGCTAAAAGTGGCGAGAGTTTAAATGAAAGCATGGGCAGTCTCACGATTAATTCTGTCGTTGGTTCGTGGAAGCTGTTCGCCAAAGATGGGCGACCGATTGGTGGCACTGATCAGCAGCTTTACGTTTTTAAAAGGCCATAATTCCCAGCATTTTTTATTTAGATAAATCTCACAACCCCTGATTCCAATCACTTCAACTTCTTTTATTCTGAAACAATTCACACAACTTCACTCAAGTTATTTCTCAAGTATCCGATAGAGCAATAAACCATGTTTTTATTTATTGAGGCCTTTATGCTTGGACGAATCATTGTATTCACATTCCTCTTAAGTGTTCCCGCTTTCGCAGCTGACGAATGCCAGCCGACGGTGATTGCTCCGGATATCATTCGGAATCTGACGAGTGTTTCGGAAAGGATGGATATTGAATGTCCGAATCAGGTTGATGTGCCTGAGTTGTGTCAGTTTGTTGCTGAAAATCTCAGTGAGTCGAATCCAAGTCAAGGAACTCGGTTTAAATATCAATCTCGAATTTATCGAGCAGCCTGTGTAAATCCTCAGCAGGATTCGGCAGCGGTGATTCAGGCCAAGGTCCAAAATTTCTGGAATCGTTATCATGATTCACTCGTTTGTAATGTACCTCATTCAATAGTGAGAAATGGAAATATCCTTAAGCTTGCCATTGATAGTTCGTCATCTGAATTCATCAATGATTCCGTCCGCAGATGGAAAGTAAATCTAAACCATGTGGATTCTGACAATAAAACGGTTTTGGATTTTATCGATGAAGAACGGACTAAAAGCGTAGGCACTCCAAGACACGCTACTCTCAATAGTTACTTTAATATTTTTCGCACGAATGGGGCGAAGTTTAAAAGAGAAATATGAAAGCAAAGCTTCTCATCGTTATTCTATTTACTCAATCAGCATTCTCGTCTGAGCTTTGCGACGTTTTGGAGAATCCTGCTATCACAAATATTACCTCACTAGGAATTCAAAACTGCATCGACGAAAATAAACTTTTCGATGAATCTGAAAATCCCGGGTCAGGTCCCATCTGCAGGAACTGTCGAAATACGAACTCACCATTAATCAGCATGTCTGATAATGATCGAAAAAAGCTTAAGCAAGAAGCATTCGTCAAAGAGATGGCGTCAGAGTTTCAAAAAGCGATGGCCACTCTTCTGCTGGATCTGGCAGCACTTAGAAAAATGAACTCCACAAACGCTTCTTTTAGTGAATCTATCGATAAATGCTCATCGGCCAGTTTGAACTCAAAACTAAGTTCATGCGGAGAAACGCAGAAGAATATTCTGGCTGAGATGCGCTTCGATCAAATGATCCCGAATGAGATTGCTAATCTTCTTAGCAAAAATCCATCGGATCTTGGAGGTTTATTAACCCGAGACTCCAAGAAAAATGAGTGCTCCATCAGCGATGAGGAGATCAGTCAACTTGCTCCTCTCGTTTTAGAGAAACACATAAACCCAGATTTTGTGAATAGAATAGCCTCGGTCGAAATTGCGACGATGGATGAAATTTTTGACGCCGTTGGACCCGAATCAATCGGTCAACTGAAAGCCCACCCCATTTTAATGGCTTTGGGTAAAGATCCTGCAAAACTCATTAAATTTTTCAAAGATCTCAAAGGTGTGCCTTCGCAACAACTGAGTAGCAGATTTAAAGCAGAACTCTATACTTCAGAAAATGGACAACTTTTAGACCAAGATATTTCGAACAAATGTGAGCAAGCAATTAATAACTTTACAAAAATTTGCTCTCCGCAAGTAGACCAGGGTAAAATTTCGCTCGGGCCGTTTAATAACTTTGCTCGATTTAATAATGACGATTTTCCGATCCCAAATCCGGAATATGCGTCGACAACGAGCCTTCTCACACGAAATCTTACCATGCTGGAGTTCTGTGATGCTCCCTCACCCGGAGACCTGCAAATACCTCGGGACACAATTGCAATCAATAATTTTCTTCCGGAAAATCTGAGAAATAAAACTTACCGACAGTTTGATTCAGAAGTATATTACAGGTCAGTCGGCACACTTAAGATTAATCTATGTAAGATTTCAAAGGGCGCTCGATGTGAATCAACATTCGAATGCCAACTAAGTGACTTTTACAAAAAAACGCTTGTACCGAACTCTCCCGAATATAGACTCGCCAACTCAGCTGATACAGGAATCAACAGCATTCTCCGAAGCATGGTTGGAAACAACGCAAACCTCTCACCGACAACAAAAACCGTCCTCATCGCCGAAGGCATCCTCCCCCAAACCAACGGCCAATTCGTCGACCGCCCAACTCCCCCAGAACGCCAGCCTGAATACCTCGCCAACGTTGCGAGCGGAACGATCACTCCGAACTCCAGCTCTGCAAACGCAGGAAACTCGACCTCAAATGCAAACAATCGTCCTAATAGACCTCAAGGAGCTCAACCTGCTCTCGCACAACCAAACCCTCAAGCAGCCACCGCATCTGCGGATACCCAGTTAGCAGCGGCATCAACAGACGACGAGGATATGGACCGTTTTCAAGCTGGACTTGATGCACGCTTAAGACGTGCTGAAGGAATAACTGATCCGACTCAAACTCAATTACAATCGCAACTCAATCGCCCGAGAACAACAAGTGTGAACT
>CANETG010000040.1 GCA_947440875.1 Bacteriovoracaceae bacterium | reverse complement strand
TTAAATTAAATCTACAATCTAAAAGAGATATCTATAATTATTTTTGTATGGCGCTGAAGAATATGACTTTACGGGAAACCAACATGAATATTTCTGCCGCAGTAAGACTTAATGACAAAATTCCAGACATCATGAAAGCCTGGGAGGCAAGAGCGAAAAAAGAAATTTTAGCCGCACGCCATCTTGAAAGCCTTGCTCTCAGAGACTCAATTCCTGAATATTTGACGGGCCTGGTAAATGCACTTAATAAGAATATTGATCGCACAACAGCGAGAAAAACTTATGATCGTGAAGAAGGATCTCGTTTAGGTAAACTTCACGGAGATGAGCGTGCAAAAGATCTTAACTTCACAATAGACCAGCTAATTTTTGAATATCATATTTTAAGACAAGTTATTTTCGACGAGCTTGAGCAAAAAGAAAATCTAGGTCCAGTGGAACGAGAAGTAATTGTCTGTTCAATCGAACAAGCTGTGAATGATGCTGCGACACACTTTACCTTCTACAAGGAAGAAACAATTAAGCTTACCCAAGCTCTTAAGGTAAGAGATGAATTTCTTTCAATCGCCTCCCACGAACTTAAGACTCCAATTTCTTCGCTAAAACTACAGCTTGAAATGACCTTAAAGAACATAGTTCAAAATAAATCAGACTCTACAGATAAAGAAGTTTTAAAAAAGACTTTTGATAATTCGATTAGGCAGGTTAATAAACTAACTAAGCTTGTTGAAGATCTTCTTAATGTGTCTTCTATTCATCTTGGAAGACTTAAGATTAATAGAGAATCCGGAGTCAATCTTTCTTCCCTGATCCAAGAAGTCGCTCAAAAGATGAATGAACTTGGCGACTCCTCGATTGGATGTAATATCAACTTTGAACTTCCTCCTACACCTATATTTGGGTCCATTGACAGTTCTCGCATTGGGCAAGTTATGACAAATCTTATTTCCAATGCAATCAAGTACGGCGGCAATAAAATTATCATTGAACTAAAAAAGACTTCTGAGAATGAAGTTGAAATTAGTATTGAAGATAATGGTAGAGGAATTAGTGCTAAAGATCAGGAGCGAATTTTTCATCAATTTGAACGAGCAGGATCAAACGTTAATGAAGCAGGCTTAGGACTTGGTCTCTATATCTCAAATCAAATTATACTTGCCCATGGGGGCTCTATAAAAGTCGAAAGCACCATTGGAAAAGGATCTAAGTTTATCATTCGACTGACCATTTGATACCATGACGAATTACTCAGTACTCTTTTATTTAAGCGGCAGCAGGAGCGCACCCGAGTGGTGGACTTTAGAACTTTCTGTATCGAATGGGCAGCCAGAGGAAGCTTCAAATCATTGAGTTTCTGCAAGTTACAAACTTGATGTGCCAAATTGGAACATCAGGTTTATTTGTTTACCCATCTTTAAGCCCAATTTTCTTCTTTGTAGCTGGTAGCTTTGAATCAACAACACTTTCAATATTATCAAGTCTCTCGAATACCACTTTAAAGATTTTATTTGTTCCTGATTCAAGTCGATCCATTCTGTCATTCAAGCCTTTTTCAAGAAATAAAAAACTGCGAAGCTTAGTAAATATTCTGATGATGGCAATATTCATTAAAATTGCTCTGTCTGAGTTTCAAATGCTTGAAAGCATGGCGACGCCATTTTCTGTGAACACATAGGGAACTTTTCTTTGACCACCGTATGAATTTATGATTTTTCTATTTCCTTGTAATTCGACCGACTCTTCACTCGTTAATTGGAACAGAAAATCTCCTGGGAATCGTAACAAATTTCTTTTGACTGCCTTGTTTAGATACCGGGTCTCAACATCGTAAAGTTCTGCCAAATCATTCCCTCAATTTTTGATAAGCTAATTTCTCCCATGCTTCCCCCGTTAGTAAAATGGAGAAACTTATGCTGTCGGTACAAACTTTTAGAATATAAAAGTGAACGCAGAGATGTCTTCTTTCGAAAATGAAATTCGATTGTTTGGAAAGTTGGTTCTGGATGAAGACAGAATCCGAATTTTGACCAAAAAAACCACGCTCTTCGAGACGTGGTTTTTAAATGGCGCCCGCGGTTCTGTAGTGGACGAACCACTCGCCCTTCATAGAAATTATCAGGTTGAGTGGGTTGCGCCAAAGGTGAATCTGCGGGATCTGGCACTTCTGCGCTTTTCTCAGGGCAAAACAGAATGAGAATTGGCATTACACTTTGGTCGATCCAAAACCGCTATCCATGAGCTAGTGGTCCAGATGGTTGAAAATGACTTTAAAAATTCAAATCTAACAAAGAATGAAAGGCAAGAAATCAGATTACACAAATGAATTATATCAAGGAATTTCAGGCTTCAAAGTGGCCAAAGTTAATGCCTCCTCCCACAATCAAATCAGAGCTTTATACAGGTTATTGACCGGCATGTAGCTAATGTGCTACACTTAAAAAACGGAACTAGATGTGAAGACAATCGCTATTTACGAAACTGAAGATGGAAAGCTCCCTTTCAAGCAATGGCTGGATTCATTTCGAGATAAGACGACGATTGCTAGAATCAATGCCAGACTCGGCAGGATTGAATTTGGGAACTTTGGGGATACAAGGCCAGTCGGCAACGGAGTTATGGAACTACGTTTAGTTTTTGGAAGTGGCTACCGTATTTACTACGGACTTGATGGTGACAAGCTAGTGGTGCTTTTAACAGGTGGAGATAAATCCACTCAAGATAAAGATATCAAAACCGCTCAAGACTATTGGAGCGATTATTTGAGAAGGACTCAAAATGGGTAAAATCAATAAGTCTGCAGTTTCTTATCATGAAGAGCTAGTTGAGTCCCTTCGTGACGATGAAGAGGCACAAATTGAATATATCAAAGCTAACTTTGAAGACAATGGTGATATGCCATCGGCGATCTTGTCAGCGATTAGAACTGTAGCTGAGGCCAGAGGCTTTAAAAATTTTGCAGAATCAGCTGATTTGAACCGAGAGAATCTTTACCGTGTTCTTTCGGAGGGGGGCAATCCACGCTTGGATACATTTTTTAAAATTCTAAATGCTCTTGGTCTTCGCTTATCCGTTGAATCTAAATCTAAAGTTGGATAATTAACATGTCATTAATCTCACGACCTTCTGTTATGAAGATGGCGCCCCCTGGTTCCCATGTTGTGAGCCGACAAGCTCGCATTTCTAAGAATGGCATTAAATATTTTGTTAAGGCCCATATTCGTAAGAACCGTGGGAAGAAGATTGTTCTTCTTCCAGAAAATCTTCTCTATCTTTACTGGCACGGAGATCATGAGTACCTTCCTGTCGGAAAGGTCATGGGATATGCTGAATTTCCGGAGGTGGACTCAGTTATCCATTTCTGGCTTTCTTTCTGGAAAGATGACGGACTCAAATTTCCTGAAGATCTTGACCCCTTATTAATCAAAGTAATTATCGCAATCGAATCCGGTTTCCGCCCTAAAGTGAGAACAAAGATCACCGGGAGTTCGGCAACTGGTCTCATGCAATTAACAAATACGTCTAGAGAGGGATTAAGCGGAAAATCCAAACGCTCGCTCCATGCTCTAAGAGACAGTTTTATTGACCTTGAGATGGTCGATCTCACTGATCCAGTCATTAATATTGCTGCTGGAATTCGATGGCTCAGTTACAAATTTACGAATCCGCCCAAGGGCGCTCCGAAGAATCTCTTTAATACCCTCAGAGGGTACTATGATTGGCACAAGGGGGAGTCCTATGCTCATAAAGTTCTTAAGGTTTACAATGATTCTCTCGTTGAGCGTCTTCGCAACTCCCCCTGATCCATATGTCGAAGCATTAATCGCAAAGCACTCGTTACTCCTCCCTAATGGGAAGGAAGTTCTCATCTCATACTTCCCCCTGAAGGATGACGTAAAAATCAGAATCTTCATGAAAAATAAAGGGAAAGTCATCTGGGACAAGTCATTCATCAATGAGTACGACGAACCATGGTTTCAAGCTCACTTCATTCCGGTCGTTAAAGATAAATTTACCGAAGATTTAAACGATGACGGCTTTCCTGAAATAGGAATCGCAATCTGGAATGGAGGAAAAGCTCCCTGTGCTTCGTCTGGTATTACTTTCACTGTAAAAAATGATTCATTACAGTTTTTGAAAAAGCAGGAAATCAACACTGAGTTCTCAAGACAGATTTATAAAACAAAGAATGACTTTAAAAATCCGAAATACAAAGATCCTCTATGTGCGTACTGATGGTTCGTCGAATGTGATTAATGGCGCACCATTACGCCTTTAGACGAACTTTTTCACTCACACCCGTATCTTACAGAGAAGATTAGCTTAAACTCTGGGTCAAGTGGCAGTTCACTCACACAGAATTTACCAAAAACAGAGGCTAACGTGAATCCATTCCCTACTACAAAAACAGGGAAAAGGGTTACTCACCTTCAATTTGGATATCAAAAGACCCCCTCTGGAGTAACCTCTCATGCCGGTGAGCAACAAGTCATACAGAGAATCCTTTCTTATCGGGCCAATGGCCATAGCTTGAAGAAAATAGCAGCCCAAATGACAGCATTGAAAGTGCTAGCAAAGTCTGGAAGAACGAAATGGCATCCTATGAACGTAAAACGCATTATCGATTCAAATAGTTAGAATCCATCATTTTCATTAGCACTATTGCAACACTGTCTCAATAGTGCTAACATAGTGTTCTATGGCTCAATGGATTTTCATTGAATGGTTACTATTCTGGATACTTGAAACCTCCCATTTTGAATTTGAATGGGACTCAGGTAATCATACTAAAAATTCAAAGAAACATGGGATTTCGATTGAAGAGGTTGAAGCAGTTTTTAGATCCGGCATGGCTCTGCCTCTTGGGCTTCAAATTAGTCCCCCAGTCACTGAGCAACGTCTCGGTCTAGTTGGCCCAACAATCAATGGCAAACTATTACAAGTAGCATTCACTCTAAGAGAAGGAAGAGTCCGAGTTATTAGTGCTCGTCCAGCTCATAAAAAGGAGAAGCAGTCTTATGAAGAAATCTTACGTAAAATCACATAAGGATTATGACAACGATAACGAACTGGATTCGAAGAAAATTCTTGCAGCCATGAAACGGTATAAGGATTCTCGAAAAAAGCCTACGAGTGTCGCTTTGGATGAAGTCACCATCCAGGAACTCAAAACTGTCGCTGAGAAGCAAGGTATCCCCTATCAAGTCTTAATAAGAGTCTTCATCCTCGATGGCTTAGAAAGACTTAAGAAAGCTGCATAGAAATGAGTATCGTTAAGCGGCCACCAACTTTAAAAATGGCTCCTCCTGGTTCACATGTTGTGAAAAGGCAGGCCCGTATTTCCCAAAACGGGGTCAAGTATTTTGTGAAGGCCCATAGACGTAAGAATAGAGGCAAAAAGATTGTTCTTCTTCCGGAAAATCTACTTTACCTCTATTGGCATGGGGATCGAGAATATCCAGCTCTTGGAAAAGTTAAAGGATATGGAGAATTTCCAGAACTCGATTCCGTTATTCAATTTTGGCTCAATTTTTGGAAAGATGAAGGACTTAAATTTCCAGATGACCTTGATCCTTTCTTAATCAAAACAATTATTGCCGTAGAGTCCAGATTTATACCTGCTGTAAGAACTAAAATTTCTGGCAGCTCTGCTACTGGACTCATGCAAGTCACAAATACAACCAGAGAAGATTTGAATGGAAAATCTAAAGAATCTAAGCATGCACTAAGAGATAGCTTCCTTGATCTTGGTATGGCCGATCTTACTGATCCAGTCATTAATATTGCTGCAGGCATTCGTTGGTTGAGTCACAAATTTACAAAACCAAAAACTGGCGCAAAAAAGAATCTCTTTAATATGCTTAAAGGTTACTATGCTTGGAATGATGATGGAGAAGCCTATGCTCACAAAGTTCTTAATCTTTACAATGCTTCTCTCGTTGAGCGTCTTAGCAGCAGACCCTGATCCCTATGTCGAAGCTCTACAAGAGAAGAGATTCTTAAAACTTTCTAATGGAAATGAAGTATTAATTTCCTATCATTCACACAGCGAAGAAACGCTTAGCAAAATTCGCATTTTTATGCGAAGAAGCGGCAAGATTCTTTGGGATAAAACTTTCGTTAATGAATATGATGAACTCTGGTACAAAGCTAATTTCATTCCTGTCGTTAAAGATCAATTCCTTGAAGATTTAAACGATGATGGATCAACTGAAATTGCTATTTCCAACTGGAATGGCGGAAAAGCCCCTTGTGCTTCATCGGCCATCATTTTCACAGTAAAAGAAGATTCACTACAATTCTTAAAGAAGCAACAGATCAACACTGAGTTCTCTCGACATGTCTATCCAATGAAGCAAGAATTTAAGAACTCAAAGTACAAAGACCCTCTATGTAGAAACTGATAATACTGAATGGAGTGGACCGAGCGACTGGACAGATAAAATGGCGCACCCGACTGGAGTCGAACCAGTGACCCCTTCCTTCGGAGGGAAGTACTCTATCCAACTGAGCTACGGGTGCGTACTAACTTTTTACCTGTTTCTCACGGTTTTGTCTAAGAATCGGTTCGCTTGAGAGAATTTTTGCAAACATAAGGAAGTATTCCACCCTCAGGCGCGTAGTGGCAGGAAGCATAAATCGCAAGAGAAGATCGGCTTCGTCACTCGTCGCACTCACTTGAGTATTTCATCAGGCTAAACTAACACTGATGAAAGGACTAAGAGCTTTGTTTTCTCATCGTTAAAGATGGTCTGGTTTAGTTCGTCGATGAATATAAAGAGCGCGCTTACTGGGATCGTGATTTTTGTCGAGTTTCTTTCATCGACACGCTCTAAACGCTTCATCTAATTGTTGCCCGATCTGAGCGTCTGATTTTCCTGCTTGTCTCTCTCTGCGAATGAACTGCGCCATGAGAGATTCTGGATCGCTATTTCTGGCCGCATTTTTTTGCACTCGAATAAAGTGTGATTGAAATCTTCGGTAGGTGTCGGCAACTCTCTCAACTGATGAGCCGTCTTGTTCAAGTATTTTGAGCGCGCGCGCGACCGCTGGCTGCCTGGTTTCACTCACGCCACTAAAAATAGTGATGTACGCTGGCGAGCGAGACATTCCTGTCATCACTTGTGGCGTGACCTCGGGAATAGCGACACTTCTGAGTGCCGGAAAAAGATCTTCTGGTCTGGGGGTGCTCACCACACCCGAACGGAAAATCCGTTGTGCTTGAATGTCACTAAAACCGGATTCAGTGAGGATGCGAATTTTTTCGCGAATTTCTTCTGGTGTTTCATGAAGAACGCCTGCATCGGGGGATGTTCTCGCGCGACGAAGACCTTCTCGCATTCTTCCGATGACGGACGGATCCGTTACCCCGGGATCAAGGCCTGCGACCTCAATCCCCGTATTTAATCTGACTTCATCAGCGAGAGAAGAATTACTGATCACATTTTCCCGAGGAAAAGTCTGGAGACTACTCATCGCTGACCGCGCCGCTGAAGAGACGTGTCCTTGGTAATCACGAATAAGTCTCGACCTCATCGCTTCATCAGGAAGTGCTGAAATAATGTTGAAGAGTTCACTCTCCGCTCTTTCGATTCCACTGGCCGTGAGAAGACTTGAGTACTTGCCGTAATCAAGATCAGGATAAAATTCTTCGAGGAGTTGATTGAAGGTAATGTCAGTTCTTGAGCTTAACTCGATGGGAATTCTCGCCGCACGATTTTGTTGGATCGCCTCGACGTAGCCCAACTGGTTTCGGCCATTGGGATTTAATTCCATCCTCACAAATGCTGCCTCCACTGGATCAACGATCCCTGCGGTTCTTGCCGCGATTGTCCCACCTCTGGCGACACGAACGGCATTTCCGCCGGCGCGAAGAACAGATTCCATACTTCTTCCTCCGAGATTAAAACTCGAGCGCAGAAGGGCATTATCCAAGGGAAGAATAAGAATTCGCCCCGCAGTTCTTGTCGCACTCAATCCGGTTGTGAGTACCGGTCCAGCAGGTGTGCTCATGATGTAGGCGCCAGACGCCTTAATGGCCTGGCGAAAACTAGCTAAAGTTTCTTTTAATCCACGAATAGACGGAGCAATGGCATTGATCGATGATCTTGCTGCTGCGAGATTTGCCGTGGTCACTCGGGATGTTTTGATAGCCGTTGCGGCCCCCGCGGAAGTTTTAACAACGAATTGAGAAACGCGGGAGTTCCGGACAGCAGTTAACGTCCTTTGCGGAACACGGATGAATCGAGAAAGTCTCTCCGCACCTGAAGCACCGTATTTGGCAGCGACGAATAATCCACCGGTGAGAAACGCCGGAACAACTTCCGACATGATTGTCCCCGTGAGAGAACACATACCGGTGATCATGGCCCTGCAACTGGTGCAACCAAACCCAAGTGCTGGTTGAGTGCACTTACTAAATTGCGGAGTTCCGCTCCACGCCTGACAGAATACGCCGTGAGACATCCAATGTTTAATAGTCGCGAGCAGTGCGGTCCAAATTTTCCCCATCGTCCCTGGGAAATCATTGACGAGTTGTCTGAAAACACCTTCGTCTTGGGAGGCATTGGCGGCCGCAAGTTGAGCATTCGACGAGTGCGCTTCAGGTCCCGTCATCCAGGTCCAAAGACTCGTCGCTGAGTTTCGAGCTCCACGAGCCGCCATTTCTAGAAGATCGAAGAGACCTTCAAAGAGAGTCCAAACTGCTTTGGCAAATCCTGTGGCAAACTGAACGAGACAAGAATCGTTGCGCCCATTGCACCCTTGGCCCTGAAGTTTCTTGGGAACAATTTGATTCCTCACTGTTGCAGGAAGGAAAGCAGCTGATCCAGAAACTAAAACGCAAAGAGCATCGTCATCACATTGATTGATGATTTGTTTTTTTCTTTTTTCAGTACACTGTTTAGCTGGTGCTTCAATCGCCGCCGCGAGATTGGGAATTCCTCCTCCCTCGCTGCGTGGTCCGCAGTTGGTACAGTCCTGAAGACCTGCGAGATACTCAGAGACGGCTTCAAGCCTTTTTTGGAGTTCTTCGAGTTCAGCAATTTTTCCTAGGCAGGCCTGAGACAGAGGGTGACTTTGCGCCCAGGACTCAACGTTTCGAGTGCCATTGGGAGGAAGACAACTTTCACGATGCGCAGCTCTGAGCTTGGCCTCAAAAAGATCTTTCATCTCCTCGACGCACGAACCATTGGCGCAATCGCGAGACGGGACAAACGACCTCGCAGTTGTGGCAATCGCATCTGGCACATAGGTAAATTGACCTAGGAGAAGGAGGACCGAAAGAATAAGTGAGAGTGTTGCTTTCATTTAAACTCCGCAGTCCATTTTTTTGACTAACGTTTCAAATTCACTCTGGTGCTTTTCATTTACTTTTAGGCGAAGAGATTTCGAAAATAAAAGTCTTCCCCGGCAATCGATGTAGTAACTTTTTTCGACGTACGCTTTGCCGTTGGCCGAGTACTCAACACCGATCTCATTGACCGCGTGACCTTGGTCATTTTTCCAAATTTTAAAGGGAAAGAAACCTAAGACTTTGGCATCGATGGTTTCGGCCCAGTCTTTTTTCATCTTGTGATAATTCTCGGGATTTTTTCCGAGCGAAGGAAGATCGAGTTCTCCGTCCACTCCAGTGTTGGTGAAACTCATGTTGGAGCGTTCGCCATTTTCCTGGGGAGAAAAATAGAGAAAAGGCATGCCGAACATATTTTTCCCAAGCTCCCAACCCTTGAGGTCCGGGACGAAAATTCGTCCGTACTTCGTCGTCAGAGTCTGCGTGGCGGCCACCACGGAAAGAGAAAGAAGATAACTCAGGGTAATAAATAAGTATTTCACCTGAGACTTATCGTCGGAGTGAAATAAAATTCAATCGCTCTTAAAGGAGACAAGAGAAGTCGGCCACGGACGTAATGAAATATCTGCTATCAAGTGTCTAAGAGATCAGTGTCATCAGTCACTGATCTCGTCATATTTTCCGGTGCGGACCAGTAGGGGGGCTTTTTTCATGTCTTTACATTCACTTGAAGGACTCTCCGAGATCTTCTAGAATGGGCCCATGATTAAGCTTATTCTTTTTACCCTTGTTCTGTCGCACGCCCATGCGGGAAATCAGGAAAACCTACTCAAGGTGAGCCAGTTAAAGCGCCTCGCTTTTGGCTCTTGTTCCAATCAGAAGGAGCCGCAGCCTTTGTGGAAGGAGCTCTCAAAAGATGCTCCTGATCTTTTCATTCATGGCGGAGATAATATCTACGCCGACACAAAAGATCTTTCTGCACTCATAGCTTCATGGAACGCTCTGTCTTCCCTCAGTGATTATGCTGCTTTCAGGAAAGTCACACCAGTAATCGGAATCTGGGATGATCATGATTTTGCTCTCAATGACTCCGATGGACACCTACCGATTAAAAAAGAGAGTAAGGAAATTTTTCTTAATTGGATGGAGGAACCCCTCGATTCTCCGCGAAGAATTCGTGAAGGGATTTATACGTCACACACTTTTGGAGTCGGTGATCGAAGAATCAAAATCATTCTTCTGGATAACCGCTACTTTCGAAATCTCGATAAAAAGGCTCCTCTCCTGGGAGAAACTCAGTGGAAATGGTTGGAAACAGAATTAAAAGATTCACCGGCAGCAATTAATTTTATCGTTTCCGGAGTTTCAGTTCTCTCTCCGAAAATTCCCAGCTCTGATGGGTGGATTAACTACCCTACTGAACATAAGAGGCTGCTCCAACTCATCCCTAAAACAGCTGCCAAGGGGGTTGTGTTTCTTACCGGAGACAAACACTTTTCGAGCATTTTTAAACGTGATGGGCACCTTGAATTCCTTTCGAGTGGTCTTACCCACAACAGACCTCATTGGATGATTCCCTTCCTCCAAAGGTTTTACCCAAATTCAACTCATGAACTCAATTACGGGATCATCGATATTTCCTGGACCGGAAATATCCCCACCCTTAAAATGGCCATCAGAAATAGAACAGGAAAAACATCCTTTGGGGAAACGTACACTCTCAAAGCGAATTCCTGGATACCAATTAGCCCCCTTTAAAATTCAAGATTTCCACTCAGGCCGACGATGAGGGAATAAAGGATCATCATGCCTTTTGTTCTTCTCGTCACTCTCCTTTCATGGGCGCTAGTCCAAGCAGCACCCCTGACTGAAAACGCTATCCGGTCGGCCAATAAGATTGTGGTCGTCACTGCCGCGTTTGATCCTTGGACAGAAGAAAATGAAAAAGCAGTTCAGCGACTCATCGACACCGGTGAAGCTGATCTGGTTGTGGTCGTTCCCGCAGAAAAAGTTCCTGGCGATATTCCACTGCCGGTGAAAAATCGCCTTGAACTCATCGATGTTTCACTGAGGTCTCATTCCTCCATCACTTACCCCCTGGGTGCTTTCGAAGGCACCGCCGATGAGGTGATAAAAAAAATTTCCGCTCTCAACCCCAACTTCAGAAAAAAACTTTTATCCGCATCGGCCACCGTAAATATTCGCGCCTGGATGACGGAAAACGTAAATCAATACTTCGAAGGAACGCGGACTCCTCCACCAGGACTTTCATCAGAAATTTATTCACGGATCGTCGATGATGGGCTCTACCTCGGCAGATACCCCGATGGAAAATCCGTCATGAATTCGACACTCTCTTTTATCGTCAATCAAACAACCAAGTATGGAGTTTATGATAAGGTCCGGGCGATTGCGGTGAAGCTCATGGCGAAGCCAAATCTTCAGGAATTTCAGATGGGCCAGACGAAAGTGAAAATTGAGAGATACCTCGCTTCCGGTCTTACGGGTGATGCGTATGTCACGGAGATCGACGGAGTAAAAACCGTGCTCAAAGTTTCTAAGGACAGTGAGTCTGCCAGAAGATCCATGCGTGAAGCTTCGATAGTTCATGCGTGGCTCAGTCGCACATCTAAAATCAGTCTTCCCGAATTACGGGGAACAGGAACAAATGGAGAATGGCAGGCCTTAGAACTCGTTAGGGGTGAGTCTTTAGATAAGTACATCGCTCGAAGCGGTGGAAATATACCGCCTGAAATTGAAGAGCGCCTTCGGACGCTTTACGCTGAGGCAGCAAAACTCAACGCTCGGAGTGCGATCAAACTTGATATCTCCGCCGACAATATATTCATCCGTGAAAGTGACGGCGCCGCAGTCCTCGTGGATTTCGGACCGATTCGCCCGTCCAACATTTTCGCCGGGTCTTATGAAATAGCTCGAGCAAGGTGGATGACAGCTGCGGGTGTTGTCGCTGTTCCAGTTTTAATACCCGTATCATCAGATTGTGACATGAGGGCCCTGGAGTCACTACTCTCAAGGCCCTGAGTGAATTTTATTTTTCTTTTTTCTCAACGTTTAGAAGCTCATCGACTTCTTCAACATCGAATTCAGTGAGACCGTAAGGATTATCTTTACTGTTGAGATCTTCGTCGACGAAACGCTTACCGAGGTTATCTTCAATCTCATCGAGATTATCTTGGTCTGTACTTCCACGCTTCTTCTCTAGATCTTCTAAGCTCTCACCCTCTAGAAGTTTATCTTCATCAAGTTTCGAATCATTGAGAATCTTCTCGGCTGACTCAATTTCGCTTTCGAGACGTTCCAGTGCTTTCAAATCACGTTCCGAATCTTTAATCACCGATTTCTCACGCTCTTGTCTCTCGAGCTCAGCGAGTTCGTCTTCCGTCAGCTGGATTTTGTCCGCTTCTTTCAAGAGGTCTTCATTCAGGTTATCGACGTTCAACTCGACATCAAGTTCTTCAAGATCTTTGTCGCCGAGGGTTTTCCTGTCGGTTGAGAAGCGTGCCTCCTGCGCTTTAAGTTCGCGAGCATGCGCCTCTTTGGTTTTCGTCATGGCGATATCACCCGTATAAAAATCGCGCACAGTTTTGGTTACAAGTGCCGTCGCAAAATTATCCGTGAGAGTGATGACAGTGAGGTCACCCATCTTATAAGTTGGCTGATCAGTGATATTCTTTCCAAGGGTTCTGTCTTTAAAACCGTAAACTTCGAAAACGTTCCCCATCTCAACGCCATCAGCGCGACCGCGATCAAGATAAATCACGTCACCAAAACTCAGAAGTCTTTTTCCTGGTTCAAAGGCTCCCATGAGCGCTGCCTCAATAAGACGAGGATTGTACGTTCTGGTAATCCGCTCGATTTTCGGAGTGTAAACAGTGACCCGGTCTCCGCGTTGAGGGGTTCCCATCACATCTGTGAACTCGATCTCCCACTTATCGCGGATCTTACGAATGAGTTTGATGTGGGCTATAATCGTATACTTGAAACCTTCACGGTCCGAGTTTTCCTGGACGATTTTTCCGTCTGCAGAATAAATTGAAAATTTATCCCCAGGGAGTGCGTTGATGGTTTCGTCGAACTTCACGAAAGCATGCATCGTCGGACCAAAAAACACGTTCTCATCGGGTCCGTTGGTGATCGATCCAAAGTCCTGCACGATATTTGTGGACAGGAAAGTAGAGAGATAAAATCCTTCTTTGAACGAGAAGAGGATTCTCGAATTCTTATCAAAACCGAGGCTGTCGTAGTTATCTGGAGGAGTGATGACATCGAAGTCTTTTTTCGGAGGATCGTAGTTTTCGTACTCTTTATTCAGAGCTGCCTCTCCTACTCGCTTGAGATCATCCATGGTCTCTTCAGAGGCGTATTGAAAATAGATCCCTTGGTTTTCGAGATCTTTCTTTTCGTTCAACCAGTTTGGATCAGCGTCTTCTCCAAAGTTCACAAGGTCTCCAGCATTTTTTGGTGAAGAAGTACCTGGCTCTGATGCAAGTTCCTCACTCGTGAACGCACCTAATCTTACTTCGGGAGCTTGCGAACTACTTCCCGTAGAAAAAGCGAGGACCATTCCCGGTTCGATGAAATGGGGATTCGTGATGAAAGAGTTAAGCGACCAAATTTTTGGGTAATAATAACCGGATCCAAAAAGTGCTTTTGAAATTTTAAAAAGCCAGTCATTTTTGACAACTGTATACGAATCTCTCTTCGCGGCCGTAGCGAGTTCGTTCCATTCATTATCGGAGATCTGACCTTGAATATTTTTTGCCATGCTGATGAGCTCACGCTCTTCAGAACCTACATCAAACACAGACGGTTCTTCCGGATTCACTTCCGGTTTTAACACCGGTTCCGTAGTCGTCGCCGATTTCTTTTCTACTTTTGTTTTTTCATTCGTGAATTCAGTCGCTGGAACAAAATCACCCTCGTCGGCCAGATCGGTTTTAAGAGTATCAAGATCGTCCTCTGCACCTTCTGCAGGACTTTCACTTTTCTTATCAGGTCCAGCAGTTTCGGTCGCTACGGTCTCAGGCGTTGAGGAATCAGGGAGAGGTTCGAGCGTATTTTCAGGATCACTTGGGGGTAGATCAATCGTCTTAGATTCGGCCGTACTCGTCGGCTCTCCGAGACTCTCAATATCAACTGTTTCAGAGGAAAGTGAATCCGAGTCTGTTGACTGCGGAACTGATGGGCCCTCTTCAGTAACGGATGATCCTTCATTCTTGGTTGTTTCAACTTCAGGGACAGCCTTGGCCGAATCATCTTCAAGAAGCGTTTGTAAATCAGCGTCATTCAAGTCATCTTGAGCATAGGCTGCTGTTGCTCCTAGAAGCACGGCAATTAGAATGAGTTTCGGGTAATCTCTAGTTCTCAATCTTTTCCTTAACGAACTTCGAACACATCATTCAGCATTGAATGGTACTGTTCTTTCTTCGCCGTTTGCCCAAGTTTATCGGCGCATACTTCAGCGTATTTGAGCGCATCGAGGACGACCCCCGAATGAGCATATTTAGCAATGATGTCTTCAAAAACTTGGAGCGCAAGATCATACTGTTGCCGCGAAAGGAGAAGTT
>CANETG010000039.1 GCA_947440875.1 Bacteriovoracaceae bacterium | reverse complement strand
CATTTTTTTGTGCGCTAACGGGGCAGACACAGTAACTTCACCGTCACCGTAATCTTCCATTATTTCAGATGTATTATCCTGGAAGCGAATTTCAAAGCCTACAAGAGGACCGTTCGTTTTCAGATCTGTGGCCACTCCCTGGATAGTCATTTGTGATAATGACTTTGGAACTAAACCATTCTCTTCTTCCTGTGGTTCATTAGGAATGGAAACTGGATTTGTATTTGGTCTATTCAGCTTAGGTGGCTGACTAGTCACTGCACTCACGGTTGGAACTTTATTATCCCGGATATCCTGTCTGAGGCCTGAGTAGTCAAATGCCACAAGTTTGGTTGAAACCTGCGGTTTAGTTTGTACTGGCGCTGCTGATGGCACAATATCCTGAACTGAAATCTCTACATTTTCGATTGTGTTTTCTTTTACCGGATTTGCCGACGCCGCAACTTCCAGAGGAGTCGGCTCTGGTTTAGCCTTCTCTTCATATTCAAAAAACTCTGGCTCAGCATTTGAAGTTACTTCTTCTGTTGATGATTGAGCGGTCTTTACCTCGTCGTGGATAGTCGCAGGTTTTGAATCAGCAACAAGAACTTTATCTTCAACCGGAAGAGCATCGAAAAGTGCGACCATGTTAGCGAGGAGCTCACCACGATATTCAATGCGCGAAAGTTTCACGGGCTCATGAAATGGGAGTTCATTTTTCGCTAGGACAATCATCTTCATTTCTGGTGCTTTCACTGATGCTGGTATTTCTTCAGCAATAATCCGTGGAGTTACTTTTTTCACTTCGGCCGGAAAACGAATTTCTTTAAAGCTCATCTCCGGAGCAGCAATCACTACAATTTCTGAAGCGTTTTGTGATGAATTTTCAAGGAGAGATAGGTATGCGGAATCGATAGAGATTTCGATATCATGAGACTCAAGAACACGCATTCCTGCCACACCTACAACGAGGCATGAAACAAGCGTGAAAGAGGTTATCATCCGTGACAACAATAGTGACATGTCTGATTATTTTAAATCAGTTCATCAGTGGAGTCCGTTAAGACTTGAGGTGGATTGCGCTTTTTGAATAGCCATGGGCTGGCTACTCACGAGTAGCCACGCCCCTATGGGACCACTACTTACAAGGACTGACGAGAAAACCGCCTAGAAAAGAACCAAGTGGTTTGTTTTTAGCATCACGGGCCTCAACGATCGCAGTTCCACCCATATTTGTTACTTCACCAACGGTATAGATCTTCGCTGCGCGGACTTTTTTGAGGGCCACGCCGGATTTGATCATGCCTTCAAAGTCGGGATCGTTTTCGAGAGTCATCGCATGAACCACCAGTGTCTCGGCTGGATTCAAGCCTTCAAGCTCAGTTGTTTCGGAAAGACCTTCACGAACCGAATAATCGGCTAAAGAGGCCGTATCTTCATAAGAGCTCGTTTGTCCTCCAACTTTCTGAGTGACCCTTGCCACGAGCTTTCCGCCCACATCCAGGATTTCCATTTTTGTTTGAACATCGGCTTCACCTGGCATCGAAAGATTTGTGTTACATGTCTTAATTGGTGCAGAGATCGCAGTCAGAGAAAAACCAAGAAGGATGGTAGTCATCATCGTTTTCATAATCACCTCTGTTTTAAACCCGATTATAGTTCGATTAACATTCAGCGGTTAAGGAATGAAAGTTTTACAGGTATTTTGTTAGCTAGAAAAAGAAAGGGCCCCTCAGGGGCCCTTTTAAAGATTAGCGCAAATTAGCAGCTCTTAGCCGCATTTCAGCTCTTTCGAGCTTGCGGCGGAACTTGATCAGATCAACATCGTTGAGATTTTCTTTCCCAGAAAGACGGTCCATCGCTTTCGCTTTCGCTGATTTTGCCCGCTCCATGTCCACATCTTCCGCGCGTTCAGACGTGAAAGACAGAATTGTTACGGTGTCAGCAAGCACGCGACAGAGGCCCGCAGTCACAGAAAAGTGGCGAGTTCCCATTGGTGTTTTCGCCGTCAGAATCCCTGTACTCAATTCTGTTAGGATGTGAGTGTGTTCAGGAAGAATGTTAATCTCCCCACGAACAGTTGGGATCACGATGTCGTTACACTCAAGGTCTTTCATCACAACTCCTTTCGGAGTGTAGAGATTGAGTTTAAAAGCTGATGCCATAATTACTTCCCTTCAGAAAGTTTCTTCGCTTTTTCGTGAACCATTTCAATTCCACCAACGAGATAGAAAGCCTGCTCAGGGAGGGCATCTACTTCACCAGCAAGAATTGCTTTAAAGCCCTTGATCGTGTCTTCAATTTTTACAAACTGACCCGGGATACCAGTGAACTGCTCAGCAACAAAGAACGGCTGAGAAAGGAACTTCTGGATCTTGCGAGCACGCGCAACGAGTTTCTTATCAT
Source organism: Bacteriovoracaceae bacterium (assembly GCA_947440875.1). GTDB lineage: Bacteria > Bdellovibrionota > Bacteriovoracia > Bacteriovoracales > Bacteriovoracaceae > Peredibacter. The sequence continues at coordinate 12,511 of CANETG010000039.1, read as the reverse complement.
CTTCAGAAAGTTCATCCATTCCAAGAATGGCGATAATGTCCTGAAGCTCTTTATACTTCTGTAGCACTGATTGAACAGCACGTGCAGTTGCGTAGTGGTCTTCACCCATGATCTCTGAAGACAGAATCGTAGAAGAAGAAGTCAGTGGATCCACGGCCGGATAGATTCCGAGCTCGGCGATCTGACGAGAAAGTTCTGTCGTTGCATCCAAGTGGGCAAACGTAGTCGCTGGAGCTGGATCGGTATAGTCATCCGCAGGAACGTAAACGGCCTGAATAGATGTAATCGATCCGTCTTTCGTCGACGTAATACGCTCTTGCATGGCACCCATTTCTGTACCGAGTGTCGGCTGATATCCCACGGCTGATGGAATACGACCGAGAAGGGCAGAAACTTCTGAACCCGCCTGAGTAAAGCGGAAGATGTTATCTACGAAGAAGAGAACGTCTTGCTTCTCCTCATCACGGAAATATTCAGCGATAGAAAGACCAGTAAGAGCAACACGCGCGCGTGCTCCTGGTGGCTCGTTCATCTGGCCGTAGCACAGAGCAGTTTTTGCAAGAACTCCAGAGTCCTTCATTTCGTGCCAGAGATCGTTCCCTTCGCGAGTACGCTCACCGACACCAGCGAACACCGAGAATCCTCCGTGTTGAGTAGCGATGTTGTTAATAAGTTCCATAATGAGAACTGTCTTACCAACTCCAGCTCCACCGAAGAGACCAATCTTTCCACCCTTAAGATAAGGAGCGAGAAGATCGATAACTTTAATCCCTGTGAAGAATGGCTCTTTTTTTGTCGATTGATTCGCAAACTTCGGAGCTTCACGGTGAATCGAGTAAGTCTTCTTGTTTCCAAGTGGACCTGCTTCATCAACTGGCTCGCCGATCACGTTAATAATTCGACCGAGACACTCACGACCAACTGGTGCTTGAATTTGCGCGCCAGTATCGATCACTTTTTGTCCGCGAGCGAGACCTTCAGTTGCATCCATCGCGATGGTGCGAACAATGTTGTTACCAAGGTGTGATGCAACTTCAACAGTGAGGTTTCCCTCTCCGCCGGGCATAGTCTTGTTTGTGATTTTGAGTGCGTTGTAAAGCGCCGGGAGTTTTCCGCTAGGAAACTCAACGTCGATTACCGGACCCAACACCTGACGAATGACGCCTGTATTTTGTTCCATTGAAATGGCTCCTTAACCGTTGAGAGATTCAGCACCGGATACAACTTCGATCAACTCAGTTGTAATACGGGCCTGTCTCATCTTATTCATTTTTAATGATAACTTTTTAATCACTTCTTTACTGTTCTTAGAGGCATTCTCCATCGCGTTCATACGTGAGCCGTGCTCAGATGCAATTGCATCAAGCACGCAAGTGTAAACGGTGGTGAGATAAACTTCCGGCACCAAAGTATCCAGGATTTGAGCTGCTCCTGGCTCGTACTTAAAGTCGTATGGATATTTCGTTTTGATTGTTTCTTTGTCATGCGCAGAAACTTGCATCGGAAGAAGCTGTCTGACTTTAGAATCAAATGCGATTGCTGATATGAAAGAGTTGTACGCGATGTACACCTTTCCCACTTCTCCGCTAGTAAACATCTGGCCCAGTTCGTCTGCCACTTTACGAACTTCTTCGTAAGTTGGCTCAGCCTTTGCGAAAGTAAAAGTTTTCCCCGCGTTCACTTCTTTTACAATGAGATCGCGGACTTTTTTTCCGATGAAGAGAAATTTCAGTTCTTCGCCTGTGGTTTCAGTCACAAATCTTCTAACGGTTTTTGCGAGCTGGGAATTATACCCCCCTGCGAGACCTTTGTCAGATGAGATGACCAAGACAACGGCTTGTTTGTTTTCCCGCTGCGTGAAGTACGAATTCGTATAATCAGTTGCGAGAGCAGCGACTGTTCTCACAGTCTCTTCAAGCTCAGTTGAGTATGGGCGAAGACCTAAAATACGCGCCTGGGCCCTGTTCAGTTTTGATGCTGAAACGAGCTTCATCGCCTTCGTGATCTTGAAAGTACCCTTGGTACTTTTGATCTTCTTTTTTAGATCTTTAATATTTGCCATGGTCTTTAATCCTTAAATTAAACCTTGTAGCCGGCAACAAATCCCTTAATGAGATCAGTTACTTTCGCCTCGGCCTCAGCAGACATCTGCTTCTCTTTTCTCATCCCGTTCATCAGGTCCGCATGGCGGCTGTTGAGCATAGCGAGGAGATCAGATTCAACCTGACGGATTTTATTCACAGGGATCGTATCGAAGTAACCCTTCGTTGCAGCGAAGATCGAAACTGATTGATCGATAACATCCATTGGTGAGTACTGAGCTTGTTTCAGAAGTTCCACCAGGCGAGCTCCACGATTGAGCTGACGTTGAGTCGCTTCATCGAGATCCGAGCCGAACTGAGCAAATGCCGCAAGTTCGCGGTACTGAGCGAGATCAAGACGAAGTGTTCCTGCAACTTTCTTCATCGCTTTAATCTGAGCTGAACCACCAACGCGAGAAACTGAAAGACCAACGTTCACCGCTGGACGGATACCAGAGTTGAAGAGATCTGATTCCAGATAAATCTGACCATCAGTGATCGAAATCACGTTTGTTGGAATGTAAGCAGCGACGTCCCCTTCCTGAGTTTCAATGATAGGAAGAGCGGTGAGTGATCCAGCCCCAAGCTCATCGTTGACCTTACACGCGCGCTCAAGAAGTCTTGAGTGAATGTAAAAAACGTCTCCTGGGAATGCTTCACGTCCTGGTGGCCGACGAAGAAGAAGAGAGAGCTGACGGTAAGCCTGAGATTGTTTCGTCAGATCATCATAAACGATAAGAGCGTGCTTACCTTGGTCACGATAGAACTCACCCATTGTACAGCCAGTGTACGGTGCAAGGTACTGAAGTGGAGCCGAGTGAGAAGCAGTTGCTGAAACGATGATTGTATATTCAAGTGCACCAGCTTCAAGGAGCTTCTGATAAACCATCCGCACCGTTGATTGTTTTTGGCCGATAGCCACGTAAACGCAAACAACGTCTTTACCTTTCTGGTTAATGATCGTGTCGACGGCAACTGCTGTCTTACCTGTCTTGCGGTCACCAATAATAAGTTCGCGTTGACCACGACCGATTGGAATCATGGCATCGATTGCCTTGATACCTGTTTGCATTGGCTCGTGAACTGACTTACGGGCAATAATTCCCGGAGCCTTAATTTCCACGTTTCGGAAAGTTGTTGTTTTGATTTCGCCTTGACCATCGATCGGTTCACCGATTGCGTTTACCACACGCCCAAGAAGAGCGTCGCCAACCGGTACAGAAACGATTTTTTCTGTACGCTTAACCGTTGAGCCTTCTTTAATCGCTTCGTCGTTACCAAGAACAACGATCCCTACGTTATTTGATTCAAGGTTAAGAACCATTCCCTTTACTCCACCTTCGAACTCTACAAGCTCTCCAGCAAGAACGTTCTTAAGACCGAAAACGCGTGCTACACCATCACCGATAGTGAGAACTGTTCCGATTTCATTCATCTGGAGGCGCGATTCAAAATTCGCGATTCTATCCTTGATGATTCCTGTGATTTCTTCAGGTCTAATTGATGTGCTCATCTAAAATCCTTCCCTTTTGTGGGTAAAATTATTCGCCTAAAACGGATTGTTTAAATTGTTCAAGTTGGTTATCGAGAGACGCGTCCAGTTGAAGATCTTCTATGGTTACTTTGTAACCAGCAGAGAGATTGGCATTATGAACATACTCCAAGTGCGGATCACGACCAAGTTTCCCTTTCAGGAAAGCTTCGATCTTCGCCTTGAAAGCTGGATCAATTTCAGCACCATTGCCTTCAATCGTTCCCTTCATAAAGCCGCGGCGCTCATCATCCATCACGATCACTTCTTTAATAATCAGAGGAAGAATCCCGATTCTTTTTTCATCGATCAAGTAACGAACGGTCTCTGTCGTGACGGGAGAGAGATTGAGTTTTTTCGCCACTTCGCCGAAGACGACTTTCTTCTCCTCCATCGTAAAGAGCTCGAGGAACATAACATTCTCGAGATCATTCGACTTGTTAATGACCTCGGTAAGTTTCGTGAGCTCATCGGCGATATTAATTTTTTTCTCATCTCCAAGTTCAAGAAGAGACTGGGCGTAGACGCGTGCGATTGCTACTTCTTTCATTATTTAAGTCCCTGGAGAAGCTTGTTAGAAGCTTTGCTCTGAAAATCTTTATTCGTTTTGATCGTTGTTTTCGTCTTGGCAATAACCTGGTTCAAAAGATCTGCATTCAGCCCATCCATGATGGCTTTTTTATCGGCAGCGATTTTCGAAGCAGCATCCGTCTTAAGTTTATGGATTTTATCTTCTGTTTCTTTGCCAGCAGCCTTTTCAAAAAACTTTACGTCTGCTTCTGACTGATCGGTAAGGTGCTTGATTTCAGCCGAGAGATTTGTAATTTTTCTCTGCTCGTTTTCAAGCATCATTTGAGCTTCTTTCGACTTGAGGCTCGCTCGTTCCAGTGTGTTTGTAATTTCTTCCGCTTTTTTAGTGAAAAAATCATTCAGCGGCTTCTTTAACTTCCAAACTAGAAAACCTACGAGGATTGCTACGTTCACAGCGGGGGCAAAAAGATCCGAGGCAGAACCATGACCGCCATCACCAGCCGCGAAGGCAAATGCTGGGACCAAGAGGAGAGCGTATTTTGCAATGAAACGCATATGTATCCTTATTGGAGAATCTTATTTACAAGTGTCTGCGCGAGAGAATCGGCTTCTGCCATATATTTCTCACGGTTTCCAGAAACTTCCTGAGCAAATGAATTGCGAGAGGAATCAATATGCGCGCCAATTTCTTTCTCGGCTTGTTTATACTGATCTGTAAATTTCTGGGAGATCTTCTGTTTTTTTTCCGTGGACTCTTTTAAAGTCTTCCGTTGAGTCTCGTCGATCTTCGCTTTGTACTCGGCTTTCATGCGCGAGACTTTTTCGATTGTTTCATCTGCAGAGCTTTCAAGTTTCACAGTCTTTTCTTCACGCGTTTCGATAACTTCCTGAAGACGCCCGAGAAAAAGAAATTGAGCGAGGACGAAGACAACACAGACGATAATAAACTGAGGAGCGAGAGACGAATCCACACCAAGTTGTGTGAAAATGGCCTGAACGGTTTCCATTCTTTTTACCTTAATGAAACGATATTAATTTGCAGTAATTAGTAAGCTTTAGGGTGATTTTCGTCAAGATGTTAACAGGGCTATTTTTTGTCTTTCATTTTGGTTATTCCGTGGAAGATAACCCCTTCTTCGACAATGAGACTCGGGCTTGTGACAGTTCCCTCAAAACGCGCGGGGCGTCTAATCTCTACTCGGGATGAAGCTTTGATCGTTCCCTTCACGGAACCTGAGATAATGACAATGTTGGCATTGATGTCGGCATTGATGACTGCACCCTCTGAAATAATAAGAGTGTCGTTCGAAAAGATGCTGCCCGTGACGAAGCCCGCGATACGAACGGTGCCGCTAAAGGAAAGATTTCCTTCAAATTTGCAGCCTTCTTCGATGATGGCGCAAATATCATTCTTTCGGGCCAAAGGTCCTCCCGGACTCGGATTACTTCATCAGATAAGAAAATATATCATTAAATTCTGCTTCGTTGCTAAATTTGATGGTGATTTCCCCGGCGCCATTTTTCTTAGATTTAAGATTGAAATGGTATCCCGTTTTCTGCTCAAGTCTGTTTCTGAGCTGTGTATATTGCTCTGCGATGAACTTGTTAACCGTACCAGCCTTTTTAGTCGGCTTCTTCGCATTCTTCGCCATTTCTTCTAATTCCCGAACCGAAAGATTCTTTGCGATCACTTCGTTAGCAAAACGCTTCACGGTCTCATCATCATTTAAAGCGCAGAGAATCTTTGCGTGACCAAACGAGAGCATATCTTTTTGAAGAGAGACAATGACTTCTTTCGGCAGTTTCAATAGGCGGAGAAAGTTTGCAATAGAGGATCTCTCTTTTCCAATTTTCTTAGCCACTTCTTCTTGAGTGAGTTCAAATTCATTCATAAGTTGGAAATAGGCGAGTGATTCTTCAACGCAATTAAGATCTGAGCGCTGAACGTTTTCGATTATCGACATGACCATCGCTTCACGTTTTGTCGCTCGCTTGATGATCACGGGGAGTTTCGTTAATCCTGCCATTTTAGAAGCACGGAAACGTCTTTCTCCTGCAACTATTTCAAACATTCCATCTTTCTCAATAACGATGAGTGGCTGAATGACACCATTTTCTTTAATTGATTCTGACAGCTCGAGAAGATCCTTCTCTTTGAATATTTTTCGAGGCTGACCTTTGTTGGCCATGAGCTTTTCCACATCGACCAGCATGGGCTGAGTTTCGATGCGAGTTTCAATTCTCGGTTCTATAGGGGCAGTTAGCGAATCGGTCTGAAGTCCTGGGTGTCCACCAAGCAGAGCTGCCATACCTTTACCAAGTTGTGGTTTATTCTTTTGCATACTCATCGCTCCTATTGATTAACCTGATAGTCTTCGAATTTGGGAATTTGTGTGTTGAGAGGCATCTTCGTCTGAGCCGCGTCCGGTTTTTTCTCGGACTTTAATATAATTTCTCGAGCAAGCGACAGATAAGCTTCGCTGCCTTTTGAAGTGATGTCATAGAGAATGATTGGTTTACCAAAGCTCGTACACTCAGAAAGTTTTACGTTTCTTGGAATGATCGACTTTAAAATATCATCTTTAAAATGAGTCATAAGATCGTTGGCCACGAGCTTACAAAGATTATTTCTCGAGTCGTACATCGTGAGAAGAATTCCCTCGAGTGCGAGTTTCGGGTTGAGGGATGCGCGGATCAGTCTCACAGTATTCAGTAACTGTGCCAGACCTTCCATCGCTAAAAATTCGGTTTGCATCGGAATCAAATAAGTCTGTGCTGCGGAAAGTGCATTCACAGTTAAAAGATTGAGTGATGGAGCACAGTCGATGATGATGTAATCATACTTATGAGAAATGGCTTCAAGCGCCGTCTTTAGTTTTGATTCACGGGCAAACATATGAACGAGTTCAAGTTCTGCCCCCACTAGATCATTATCTGAAGGACAAACCTCAAGCAAAGGAAGCTCGGTCGAATAAATGCAGTTTTCGAAATTCTCTTCATTGATCAGTGCGTGATAAACATTCGCTTGAGAAAATGATTCTTTATCGATTCCCAGGCATGAACTGGCATTCCCCTGAGGATCTAAATCAATTAATAGAGTTCTCTTCTCTGCCGCAGCTAGGCAGGCGCTTAAATTGACCGAAGTGGTCGTCTTTCCAACGCCACCTTTTTGATTCGCAATCGCAATGATTTTAGCCATTTAGTCCCTGCTGAGATTGTTTGAGAGGTAGTAAAAATTAGAGAAAATCCGAGAGTTTGACAAGGAATTTAGGTGTTCCACGTGGAACATTCTTCGAACTAAAACTTACAAGGAAACGCTGCTGCGTCCCAGGAACTTCTATCTCTTGATTTTCTTGGAGTTTCCATTCACTGAGTTTTCCTAATGATTTTTCTTCTAGCTCAAGAAAGTTTGGTCCTTTATAAAAAAAGACTGTAACTCCCTTACTCCGATGAATCGCGGGAAGATAATCTCCAACAGTTCCGACGGCCTTAAATGTGATGGTCGCTGGGCGATCGAAAAAAAAATCTTCAAGCCTCGAGTGCACCAATTGAACATTCTTTAAGCCGAGTTCTTCGGCTATTAACTTAACGGCATCGACTTTTTTTCTTTTACTCTCTACTCCAACAAATTGAACATCCGGAAGAAGCTTCGCAAGCGGAAGGATGGGAAACCCACCACCAAAACCTACGTCAACGACGAGCTTAGTTTTTGCAACTTCTGATTTAAAGAATTCACTTTGAAGATAAGGGTTAATCGAGTCAAGAATCTGCTTATGGTAAAATTCGTCGGGGTCCAAAATATTGGTTAAATTGAGACCGGCAAGCTTAGTATTGAGTACATGGAGGTAGCGGATAGAAAAATCAAGCATTAAAGAGCCTTCGCTGCAACAACAGCAAGAGTCGCTGGCCTGATTCCCTCGATCAGTTTTAACTGTCCAAAGGTCTGGGGGCGAATACGAGAGATTCTTTGTTTGCACTCAAAAGATATGTTCCCGGAACCTACAATATCCTCCCAGTTCACCCTCATCAGATCCATTTTTTTGAGGCGTTCGTTTTGTCCTTCGTTCCGCTTGATGTATCCCTCGTATTTCTTCGATATAGCAACCGTCCGAGTGAGATCGTGGTGCATCGTTATGCTGAACTCAGATAAAATTCTCTCAAGAGCAAAGACGGGATTGAGCCATGCTTGACGTAGAACTTCCGATACAGAAACCTGCCTCACGAGCTTTTGCAGATCACCCTCACCCGAGAATTCCTGCAGAAGAATGGAGTTTTCCGAAATCTTAGTTTCGTCACAAAACTTTAAAAGTAACTCGTATTTTTCTAAGAACTCACTTTGATATTGATCAAGACGAGTGTTGAGTAGTAATTGTTGACGATAGGGCGCCATACGAATGAGGGTGTTGTCTTCTCGGATAAAAAGCCGGTTTTCTGAGCGTGCCGTGAAAAGACGATAAGGTTCATCTCGAGTATTTGAGGTCAAATCTTCGATCATCACCCCTATATAGGACTCATGCCGACTTAAAATCAGCGGATCAAGGCCCAGAAGCGCCAAAGAAGCGTTCACTCCTGCAATATAGCCCTGGCCAGCGGCTTCTTCGTATCCCGAAGTACCATTTACCTGCCCGGCAAAATACAATCCGGGAAGTTCCTGGTGCTCTAGTGTGATGCTAAGGTCTGTCGTATCGATCACATCGTATTCAACTGCGTAGCCATAAACCTCTACTTTGGCATTCTCGAGTCCAAACATTGAGCGGACATAAGCTTCTTGAACATCCTTAGGCAAAGAAGACGATATACCAGAGGGATAAACAGTTTTAGCGGTCAAGCCTTCTGGCTCAATAAACACATGGTGGGATGTTTTTTCAGGATAACGGAAAGCCTTGTCTTCAATTGACGGACAATAGCGGGCACCTACACCCTGAATTTGCCCGTTGAACATCGGAGAGCGCTCGCGATTCGTGCGAATAATGTCCATGGTAACGGCATTTGTATGAGCAAGATAACATGAAACCTGTTCTGCTTCTCTCGAAAACGGATCACTCAAGCAGTGAAAGTTGCGCACATTTGCATCAGAGGGTTGTTCTTCTAGCTTTGAGTAGTCAATCGAATCTTTGTGAAGCCTTGGTGGTGTGCCTGTTTTAAATCTTTGCGGCCTGGTCTTGATTAAAGAAAGTAAATCTTGAAGGCCAGTTGAAGATTCAACACCAATTCTTCCGCCGAAGGACTGTTCAGAACCGGTATGAAGCTTTCCATTTAAGAAGGTTCCCACGGTCATTATTATTTTCTTGGCACTGTATGTTTTAGCAGACGTTTTTATCTCAAAACCCGGCGAAATCGACTCTACTTTCTCACGAATCACAGTTATGTTCGTTATTTTAGCTATAAGCTCTTCCGCTTTTTCTGAATAAAGATCCTTATCAATTTGAACTCTGCTGGACTGAACAGCAAACCCTTTCGAATCGTTCAATGTTCGGTATTGGATTCCTGCCTTGTCAGCGAGAATACCCATCAGTCCTCCGAGAGCATCGAGCTCACGGACAACCTGACCCTTTCCTACCCCGCCCACTGAAGGATTACAGGGAGCCGACCCTAAACCAACGCCTGGTATCGTGAGGATAGCTACGTTGAGATGAAATTGTGATGCGATGTAGGCTGCCTCAATTCCGGCATGACCGCCACCAACAACGATGATGTCAAAGTTCATAATTTGTATGTTCCACGTGGAACATTATTTTCCGATGCAAAAATTGCTAAATATAGAGTTTAAAACTTGTTCGGGAGAAATTATACCGATGACTTCTGAAACGCAATGCCCAATAGAATTTAATTCAGCCGACAAAATGGCAACGTCTGATTCAGTGTGAGCGATTGCCTCGTAAGTAGATAGTTTTTGTTTAACATTAAGGATTAGGTGCTTGTGCCTTTCTAGGAGGATAGGTTGACTTGAGGTGGCTTTTAAATACTTTTTGTTTAAAAGATGGTTTATCTCTCTTTCCCAAGCTGGGCTGAGATTTGCTAAGTTGATTGCCCCTATAGAGGCAAGCTCAGGCCAAGATTGAAGAACTAATTTTCTGGCTTCGGAAAAGCCAGGAAGGTCCGAATGCGTGAAGAATGAAATATCAAAACTCTGGCTTAGTAGTTCTGAAAAACCTTCAGTCATTTCAAAAGGGTTGATCAACAGGACTTTAAAAAAACTGTGTGCCAGTTTTGTCTTCGTCCGTTTCACTCCTTCTGCCTCAATCTGATCACTCGCCTCTCTAATACCAGCAGTATCAACAAGACGATATTTAACACCCTCAACAACAAGAAATTCAGAAAGATAGTCTCTCGTCGTTCCCGCTACTGAGGAGACTATGGCGCGGTCATCTCGGAGGAGAAAATTAAACAAGGAACTTTTGCCAGCATTTGGTAGCCCCGCAATGACGATCTCGGGTTGAATGAGATTAGCGTTTTGATGTTCCACTCTCTTCACTAAAGAATGGAACTTTTTACTAAAGTTCTCCAGTGAAACCAAGAAATATTCACGAGCAGCCGCTTGGCCAATGTCTTCACTAAAATCAATCGAGAGCTCAAGCGAAGATTTGTGCTTGAGAAATAAATCCCAAAGTTCGAGATAAGATTCGTGTAAGTTTCCTGAAAGAAGTGAAAGTCCCTGGTCGAGAGCATATGTTGAATTGGCGTTGAGAAAAAGATCGAGCCCTTCGACTTGTGAAAGGCTCAGCTTTTTATTTTTCATCGCACGGTAAGTGAACTCTCCGGGATGAGCGAGTCGAAAACCAGCGTGATTAACAAACAGATTAATAATTCTTTCAGTGTTGAGAGTATTTCCATGAACTGATAGTTCCAGAATATTTTCGCCGTTATAACTTTTCGGACCCTCAAAAAATGTGAGGCAAACATCATCTATAACCTGCCCCTGTAGGACCAAATTTGTGTAATAAACCTTGCGCGGTTCTATAGGACCAAACTGACTAAAATAAGGAGCTAACCCACTGAGATCTTTGAAGCCAGACATTCGGATAACCGCCAGTGCTGCATTTGCGTGATCACACGTACTGCAAGCAATGATGGGGTCATCCGAATAAAGGAAATTCATACCGTGGCGAGTTTGTTGCTCTTGCCAGTGTTAAATACGAGAACCTGCTGAAGAATTCCGAATAGTGTGGAAACGAAAATATAGAGGCAAAGACCAGATGGGAGATCTTTCATGATGAAACCAAATATAAGTGGCATGAACATCATGATTTTTCTCTGCACAGGATCTGAAATTGTATTCGGAGTGAGCTTCTGTTGAAGAAACATCGCCAGAGTCATGAGGATGGGAAGTACATAGTAAGGATCTTTATTCGAAAGATCTTGAAGCCAAGCCACGAAAGGAGCGTCAACTAATTCAACAGCTGAATAGAGGACTTTATAGAAAGCAAAAAAGACCGGCATTTGAAGAAGAAGCGGAAGACATCCACCCATAGGGTTGGCACCAGACTTCTTAAAGAGCTCCATCGATTCCTTCTGAAGTTTTGCCGGATCGTCTTTATATTTTTCGCGAATTTTTGTGAGATGTGGTTGAACTTCTTGAAGCTTCTTCATTGAAACCGTCGACTTCCACTGGAGCGGGAAAGTTATAAGGCGGATGAGAAGGGTGAGGAGAATGATGGAGATACCGTAGTTAGGAACAAATTTATAGAAAAATTGGAGGCCCTTCAGGATCCAAACCGCAAAGAATCCCCAGATTCCGAAATCAACGGAGTTCTGTAGGTTATGACCAAGGCTTGAGAGGTAATTATATTCTTTCTTTACGAAAACCGTGTGGAACTTAAGGGCGTTCTCACCTTTGGTAGAAAACATGGTGAAAGTATTTCCGGCCGACTTATAGAGGAGTGAAGTTTCTTTATCAAAAGCAATACCGAAAAGGTGATAGTTGAAATCGATGCCCGCCCACTTGATGGCGCGGTCACCGTTTTCTTCATCATCCAACTCAACGTTCGTAAGCTCATCAGTAAAGAAAGAGAAGATTCGATGCTGGTTGTTCTCGAGTTTTTTCATCTCGCTGACGAAAGTGAAGCGATACTTGAAAGGGTTCGGTGAAGTTAGAGTAAAGGTTGCAATTCCTTTTTCATCCACAAGAGTTGAAAGAGTCACGTCAGATTCGGCATTGTGGAACTTCGTTTCATCTACTTTTTTCAGGAGGATTGACTGCCAACCTTTACCAGTTCCGAAATCAAATTCAATTTTCGCAGGAGCAGCAGTTCCGGTTGTTTCGGCAAATGAAATTCCCGCCTGGGAGTTCTGCATATTTGTGAACGTAAGATTGTTTGTAAATTCAACTTTGACCGATTGAGCTCCAACGGTGAAAGTCTCTGCTGCT
>CANETG010000038.1 GCA_947440875.1 Bacteriovoracaceae bacterium | reverse complement strand
GAAAATTATCTTAGTCAAGAATCCAGAATGGTGGGGTGCCACTGATCTCAAAGAAAAAGAAACGAATACGATTCCCAAAGTCGTACTTCGGTTCTCATCAGAGGAAAACGTCAGCCTTGAGCTTCTCAAGAAAGGTGATATCGATTCCCTCGCTTTGCGTCCCGAGGGATTTGTCAAAAAAACTAACGGGAAAATCTGGGAAGACAAAATCATCAAAGTAAAAACCGAAAATAAAACTCCCAAGGGATATAACTTCATTGCCTGGAACCAAAAACATCCCATTCTGAAAGATCGTGAAGTCCGTAAAGCTCTTGCGATGCTTTTAAACCGTCCGCTGATGCAAGAAAAATTTGAGTTCAATCTTTCTGAGCCTGCGACGGGACCGATTTATGTCCAGTCGGATTACGCTAACCATGAAACCAAGCCAGTTCCCTATGACTCCTCTGAGGCGTTAAAAATTCTTTCCGCTGCTGGGTGGAAGGATAGCGATAAGGACGGAACTCTCGATAAAATGATCGACGGCAAGAAAACTCAGCTTTCGATCACGATCCTTGAGCCCGCTCAAGACTTCATGAAATACCTCACTGTGTACAAAGAAGATGCGAGTAAGGTGGGAGTCGATATTCAAATTAAAAACGTCGAGTGGAACTCATTTGTCTCGTTACTAGATACGAAGAAATTCGAAGCCGTTCGCCTTGCTTGGGGCGGTGGCGGCGTTGAAATAGATCTCAAACAAATTTGGCATTCGAGTTCGAGCCTCGGTGCGGGTTCAAATTTCATCAGCTACTCAAACCCTGAAGTCGATAGACTCATTGATCAGGCCCGGAAGCTCTACTCAAAAGAAGAAAGAATCCCTCTCCTTCGTAAAGCGCATGCTTTGATTGCTGAAGATTATCCCTACGTATTCTTCTTTAATTCGAAATACTCACTCTACGCTCACACCAAGCGCGTAGATAAACCGAAAGAAACTTTCGTCTACGGAGTCGGTCAAGCTTATTGGAAGTTAAAAGAATAGCATGCTGAGATATTTCTTTCGACGAATTCTGATTCTTTTACCAACCCTTTTAGGGGTTACGATTGTCGTGTTTGCGATCATCAATATGGCCCCTGGGGGTCCCATAGATCAGAAGCTGCATGAAATGCGCTTTGGTAGTGGGGCAAGTTCAGAGGGAATGTCAACCTCGTCCCGAGGGAGCACTCAGGGTGTACCAGATGAAGTCTTGAATGCACTAAAAAAACAATATGGTTTCGATAGGCCCATTCATGAGCGTTATTTGTTGTGGCTCAAAAATATTGTCACGTTAAATTTCGGCGAGAGTTTTACTTACGAAGAGCCAGTCGTTGATGTGATTGTGAGCAAGTTTCCTGTGTCTCTTCAGTTCGGAATCATCTCGCTCATCCTTAGCTACCTGATCTCGATACCACTAGGAATTTTTAAAGCGATCAAGAATGGGAGTGTGTTTGATGTGACCTCAAGCTTCATTCTTTTTGTGTTCTATTCAATTCCTTCCTTCATGCTCGCCATTCTCTTGATCGTTCTTTTCTCCGGGGGAAGCTTCTTTGAAATTTTCCCTGTGGGTGGGATACAATCAGAGATGTATGACGAACTTTCTGGGTGGGAGCAGTTTCTCGACCGAGTTCATCACTTCACATTGCCGCTCATCTGTTACACGATCGGATCGTTTACGAGTCTGACTGTTCTCATGAAGAACTCGATCATTGAAGAAATTAAAAAAGACTACATTCGTACCGCCCGCGCGAAAGGTCTCGAAGAGAAAGTCGTTTACATGAAACACGCTCTGAGAAATGCCCTCATTCCGATCGTGACAGGACTCGGCGGATTCCTCTCTGTGTTCTTTGCGGGCTCGCTCCTTCTTGAAACGATTTTCCAACTCGACGGCATTGGTCTTCTGTCTTATAAGAGCATTCTCTCTCGTGACTACAACGTCATCATGGGACTTGTCTTCATTCAAAGTGGTCTTTTCCTTTTGGGCAATGTGATTTCTGATTTTGCATATGTTCTTGTTGATCCAAGGATAGATTTCACATGATTGAGAGCCTGATTAAAAATGACGAGACATTAAAGAAGTGGAGACGTTTCAAGGCGCGAAAACTCGCTGTCATTTCAGTCTGGATTATTCTTATGTCCTGCGGTGTGAGTTTCACCGCTGAGTTTTGGGCCAACAGCAAGCCTCTTTATCTCATCTACAATAATCAAACATTTTTCCCCGTCTTTAATTCTTACCATCCTTCTGAATTCGGTCAGGATGAAGCGGTGGTCATGGATTACCGATCACTCGAGCTTGATGAAGAGCGCGGCGACCAAGCCATCTGGCCTTTGATACGCTGGAATCCTTACGAATCTAATAAAGAAGTGGATTCTTATCCTTCCGCACCGACCGCCGAAAATCTCATGGGTACCGATGACCGCGGCAGAGATATTTTTACTCGTCTCATGTACGGTCTTCGTTACTCAGTTATCTTCTCCATTCTTGTTTGGGTGCTAACCTTTGTCGTCGGAACGGTACTCGGGGGATTGATGGGCTACTTCGGAGGTCGGGTTGATTTTTGGGGGCAGAGAGTGGTGGAAATTCTCTCGACCGTTCCCCAGTTCTTTCTCCTCATCATTATTATTTCGATTTTCAAACCAACACTTCTCCTTCTGGTCCTTCTTTCGAGCATCTTTGGGTGGATAAGCATTTCGTACTACATCCGTGGTGAGTACTTAAAAAACCGTAAGAAAGAGTTCGTTGAAGCGGCCCGCGCACTCGGGGCCGGTCACATCCGCATCTTTTTCCGCCACTTATTGCCCAACTCTTTTTCACCTATCATTACGTTTTCACCATTTGTCATAGCGGGAAATATTGTCAGTCTCGCGTCTCTCGACTATCTTGGCTTTGGCTTGACACCTCCGACACCGAGCTGGGGAGAGTTACTCAATCAGGCACAAAAACACTTCACCATTGGTTGGTGGTTGGCCGTTTATCCGTCACTTGCCTTATTTCTCACACTCACCATGCTCTCTTTGATTGGTGAAGGTGTGAGGGCCGCTATGGATCCTAAGGATTAGAATGAAAAGCACATCTCTGAAACTGGCCGACTTCAAAGACTCTATCTTTGGAGTAATCTCACGACTTGCGCGTGATCATCAGGCGGTCAATCTCGGTCAGGGCTTTCCTGATTTTGACGGCGCAGAGTTCATGAAAGATCTTGTCACTCAGAAAATGGCAGAGGGACACAACCAGTACGCACCCTTTCACGGAACGCCCAATCTTCGGACCGAAGTTTCAAACTACTACAAAAATTTATATCAGCTTGACTACGATCCAGAGACTCAAGTTTCGATCACTGTAGGTGCGACTGAGGCGATTTATCTCGTGCTCACAGCGCTGACAAACCCAGGGGACGAAATCATCGTTCTTGAGCCTTTTTATGATTCCTACGTGGCTTCAATAAAGATGAGCGGAGGCGTACCAGTTCCCGTTACGATGCATGCCCCAGATTTTTCAATTGATAAAGCTGAACTCGAAAATGCGATCACTCCCCGGACAAAAATGATCATTCTTAATAATCCGCATAATCCTTCAGGAAAAGTATGGAATCGGGACGAGATCCAAATGGTCGCTGATCTCGCAGAAAAGCATGATCTCTTTATCCTCTCAGATGAAGTTTACGAGTTCCTCGTTTTTGATGACGCTAAACACGTTCCGACAGCGACTCTCGCGGGGATGAAAGACAGAACGATTACCGTATCAAGCGCAGGGAAAACGTTTGGCCTTACTGGTTGGAAAATCGGTTGGATTTGTGCTAACCCTGAAGTTTCTCGCGTTTGTCGCCTCGTGCACCAGTACGTTACATTTTCAGTGTCAACTCCCATGCAAGAAGCAGTGGCAGAGGGACTCAAACAACTTCCGCAATACATTCCAGGATTTGTTTCTGTTTATAAAAGTAAGAGAGATTTCTTTTACGCTGAGATGAAGAAGCTTGGTTTTGAGTTCGCTTGTCCGCGCGGAACTTATTTTATGATGGTCCCGATTTCAGAGAAAACAAAACTCTCTGATGTCGACTACGCCATGAAATTAATTAAAGAGAGGAAAGTGGCAACTGTGCCCCCGTCGGCTTTTTATTTAAAATCGAACGAGGGATCAAAGTACCTTCGGTTTTGTTTTGCAAAGAAGGAAGAAACGCTGAAAGAAGCTATTGCGAACTTATCGCTTGAAGCCTGACTTTCGTCACAAGCGCTTTCCCTTCGCGGGTATATTTCACTGAAACCTCATCACCAATTTTTTTGGCATCGAGGATCTGATAGATGTCATCCAAACTATTGACACTTTTTCCGTCAACGGAAGTGACAATATCTCCGATGTACACTCGTCCAAACTGATCCTGAGTCATTCCTTTGAGCCCTGCTTTGGCAGCGGAACCTTTTTCTTCGACATACTGAATAATCAGGCCCTGAATTTTTCCCACCAATCGACTCTTCGTCGAGTCAGGGACGATCACAATTCCCAAACCTGGGCGAATGACTTTTCCGTGTTGAATCAGCTGAGGAACAATTTGTTTAATCGTATCTACGGGTACAGCAAAACCCAGACCAGCACTTGAACCAGAGGTTGAAAAAATAACTGTATTCATTCCAATTAATTGCCCTGAAGAATCTAGCAGTGGTCCACCCGAGTTGCCCATGTTGATCGCTGCATCTGTTTGAATCATGTCGTTAATTTTTACGCCACCGATTCCATCAATTTTTCTCCCCAGGGCAGAGATCACACCTGAGGTGAGAGTGTAGTCCAAACCAAATGGCGAGCCGATAGCAAAAGAATACTGACCAACTAAGAGTGTTTTAGAATTTCCAGCTGCAATCGGTGAGAGTTTAGCGGGTTTTTCCATAAGCTTGAGAACAGCGATGTCTTTATCAGACGCGGCACCTACCAGTTTGGCACTGTACCTTTTCGGGTCATTATAAAAAGTGACAACGAAGTTATTTCCACCCTGAACGACATGGTAATTTGTCACAATGTGACCATTCTCGTCCCACACAAATCCCGATCCCTGACCTTGAGGAACTTCCACTTCACCGTGATAAAAATTCTTGGCGACTTTGATGTTCGATACGTTGACGGTACTAGGAACAGCGCGCCTATAAATGTCGATAGTTTTAGTCTCTACCGGTAAAAGCTCCGAGGCCATTCCAGCTGTTGAAAATAAAAGAATCAGTATGAAGAATAGGACTTTCAAAGGGACCTCACTTTGACTGTGCTTGGCGCCGTAAGTATAATCCTTTTACAAAATAATCCCAAGAGGAAACCCGATGACGACCATTGCCAATCCCCCCGAGATCAAGTTCTTTAATCGGGTGAGCGGTCAGATTGAGACGGAAAAGGTTTACGGAGATAAATTTATCCGATTTATGTACTGCACTGTCACCGGGCAAAAACTAGGCGGACTCTTTACAAATAAGTTTTTAAGCCAGGCATATGGCGCTCTCCAAGATCTTCCTTCGAGCCACCGCAAAGTTCGCCCCTTCGTCGATAAATTTAGTATCCCGCTTGATGAGTATGAATCTGGCACTAGACCTTCAGAAGACCAGAGAGATTCTTACCGCACATTTAACGAATTCTTCGTGAGAAGGTTCCGCATGGGCAAAAGAAACTTTATTGCTGAGCCCGGCCGTATGCCTGCTTTTGCCGAAGCAAGATATGTCGGCTTTGATGCCATCGAAGAAACTAAAACCTATCCCGTCAAAGGAAGTTACCTTCTCGCTAAAAATCTTGTTGGCAACGAGCAGATCGGAAAGATTTTTGAAGGCGGACCACTCCTGATTGCGAGGCTCTGTCCTGTGGATTATCACCGCTATCATTATCCGGACAACGGAAAAGTCCTGGATCACTTTCGAGTTCCGGGTATCTTCGATTCAGTAAATCCACTTGCACTCAAATATAAGAATCAGATTTATATTCAAAACGAGCGCTACACATCTATCCTGCAAACAGAAAATTTTGGAAGGCTCGCCTACATCGAGGTCGGTGCTATTTGTGTTGGGAAAATTGTTCAGTCTCATCGCTGGAATAAACCCTTCATGAGGGGCGAGGAGAAGGGATACTTTCTCTTCGGTGGTTCAACGGTGATTGTTCTTGGTGAAAAAGGTGCATGGAAACCGTCGGCCGACGTTCTCAAAAATACTTCTTCGGGTATTGAGACGTATCTCAAGTTAGGTGATGAGGTTGCGGTTAAAGGCTGATTCGTGCCATTACTGGGTAGTGATCCGTAGGAAACTTACCGTCTCTCGAAGATTTATCCATATCGGATTTCAAGACTCCAATATTTTTATCCACAAGAATCCAGTCGATACGATTGCCATTTGGCACTTCGCCTTGAAATGCATGATGTGAACTTTCCTCATGAGGGTGAAAGATCTTCCAAGTATCTTGCAGTTTAAATTCACTTTCTAGGTGCTTTCTCACTTTCTCATTTGGACCTTCATTGAAGTCCCCCATGATGATCAGTGAATTATTCGGCTTCCAGACTTTTTTCAGCTCTTTCGATAAAACTTTGATCTGTTCAAAACGAGTTTCTTCTTTGACATGGTCAAGATGAGTATTGACGAGCCAAAGATCGTTTTGCGAATTCACCGGCTGAATTTTCATCCAGGTCATGAGCCGAGGAAATGCGCTATCGAATGACTGACTTCCAGCGATATCCGGTGTTTCCGATAACCAAATATCTTCACTTTTCATTTTTTCAAAACGATTTTTCTTCACAAAGAATGTCGGATACATTCTTTCCCCAATCCACGCCCGGTGATCATCCACTAATTCGAAATCCCAGAGGAGGGAATTCAGATCTTCCAGTTGATGAAAACGGCCTTCTTGAGTGGCGATGATGTCGGGAGAATGCGAAAGGAGAATGTCACGCAAAAAAAGGCGCCGATGGGACCAAGAATTGGTTCCATCGGCTGGATTATCAAAACGAATATTGCAAGTCACAAGAGTCAGTTCCATTATCCTAGTCTAAACCTAATCCTCCAGCTTCTCAACGTAGGTATCAACTCTCGTGGTGAAATGACCCTCGTCGTTAGTTATGGCTCCAAGGTTATATTCGCCAGCCCCCGATTCACATTGCCATTTGTACTCACCGGTTCTGGTGTAGGTCGAAGCGGGACGGTTGGGTAAAGTGATGCTAAAGTTCTGATCTTCCGAATCGAATAAGACTTCTAGATAGGGTCCGTCTTCATCTAGGGCCTCATAAGCTAAGCTTTTAATCTCATCGGCTAAAAATGCTTTATTTTCAGTTTGTACCTGGATGCTCTCTAAAATTTCTTCACTGCTAAGATTTTGTTGTCCTGTTAAAGTGAAGTCTTTAATCCAGTGTCTACATTCTGTGGGACCTTCTTGATGACCACCGTTCTTTTTTGATTTTCTTACTCGTTCAGAAAAAGTTAAGAGTTCTTTTGTCCCTCTCAGTTTAAGAAACAACCTTGCTCCAGATTTTTTTGTGACTGTGACTCTTTTTACTGTCCGACCATTGATACGCTGTACTTCCTGAGTGACTTTAACAAAATTTTTTTCCATTTCATCCGAAATCTCTTTCTCTGATGCTTTCACAACCACTTTATCTTTTTCCCCAAGGTTTCTTACCCACCAAAATTTATTCTCGTCTGTCCAACCTAACCCATATTTTTCTTCAATGCTTTTTACTTTAGTTACATTTATTAAGTTAAGAAAGCGGTCGAAAGGAAGCTTATGAGACACATAATACACTTGAGTACTTTCCCCATCATTCCAGAAAACACGATAAGTTTTTCGCATGACAGTTGAAATTTTCGAATGAGGCTTTTGCGTTTCGGATCTCTTGAGTGAGAGCTTTGTCTTTCCTTTTAAAAGTTCAGAGAGATCCGAACCTGAAAGATTGAACTTCATCAAAGGTGCGAACGATCCTAATCTCTGTTGACCAAAATCGATGTAATCTGGAGCCTCTGAAGTATCATGGAACTTTAAAGTCACATCGTAACTTTTAAATGGAAAGTCTTTTAGAATGTCAGTTGACACTATTCTGAGTTGAGACCACTCGAAGAAATGATCCTCCATCTTAATCAGATCTGTTCGTTTAGTGAGGAGAGCGTAGCTAGTTCGACGAAGGTTGCTTTCATTAGAAAGCTCGATGGCGACGACCTGTGTCCCCTGGCGGAACGAAAGTGTTGCTTTCACTTCCGAAAAGGGTTTTACATTAGCGGTGAATTTTTCAATCACCGCTGCTCCCTCCCGGTAATCAGGGTTCTGATCTCCGTCACTATCACCGACATCTTTCGCAGGAGGATTTATTTGTCCACAAGAAACCATCAGAACGAGTATGAGCCATTTCATATTATTTACCTCTAATCATTTGGTGCATGAGTGTACTGACTTGACCCACTCCCCAGAAAACAACTTTCCTCTCTTTGAGTGGGACCGCAGCTTCTGATTTTTTATGCGCATCCAGCAGAAACGATTCAAGATTCGATAACATAGCTAAAAATATTTTCTCGTCTCTTGTGTCCATGGCAATCTTAGCGAATTTAAAGTTTCTTCCTTCAGCTTGATCAAGTACCGCTTCGATAATTTCCAACGACTCAGCGAGCTTTGCGTTCATTCCGTTAATTTCTTCCATAATTAATGGCGAGAGATTTTCTGAAATCCGGTAGCGCATGCCATCCGTTGCAATGATCCCTCGAATGATCAGCGCTTGGAGAATATTAAAACAAACGTTTTCATGAAGACCTGATTGGCCCTGGACTTCATCATAAGTTAAAGATTTTTTTCCTAGACATTCGAGAACTGCTCTTTCGAGCGACGATAAACCTTTCATAAAACTCCTAAGCGATGCTTGCGTTTGAGTAATCGTTTCTGATGTACATACGGCTGAAGCTTCTGGCTTTCACTTTCCGCTGAATATAGTCAGTGACTTTCGCTAGTTCTTCATTGGTGAGGATTGCTCCTGCTGATTCAACTGCTTCCGAAAGAAGAGTCATGTTTGGATTCTCTGCGATTCTGAGGTTCACCGCTGCTTCAAAGGCCTCGAGTTCTCCGACCTTCATTGTTTTGCCATTGAAGAGTCGGAAAACGCGGGTGATTTGGATCCCTGTACGGGCAGATGTTTCACGAAGGGTTTCTTGCGGGAAGTATTGGCGGTAACGGTTAAGCGTTTTCTTCTGTAGGGACATCAGTAACTCCTTGTTGGTAAGTTACTGACCCTAAAGCAAGTGCTGTGCCAACTAGAGCTGGACCTGATTTTCTTGAAGAATACGGTAGAACGCCGAAGAAGAGATCTTCAGCTCTTTGATACAGGTAGTGATTTTACCCTTGTTCCGCTTCATCGATTCTTCTACTGCTCGTTTTTCTATTTGTGAGATGAGGGATCTTAAACCATGCTCTTTTACATAGTCTTCCCACGACTCAGTAGCTGGAGTAGCTGAGGAAATAATCGAGAGACACTGATGAGCCACTTCCGCATCAATGATCCCTGTCATGGACTGGGAGAACCGTTCACAGACCTTACGAAGTTCTCGGACGTTTCCTGGCCACGAGTGTTTTTTGAGAACATCTATAGCTTCTGATTTAATGACGAATCGTCTCGAGGAATTAGTCTGAAATTGTTTTACCAAAAGATCGAGATCATTGATCCTTTCTCTGAGAGGCTTCATCCGGAAACGAAATCCGCTAATGCGATAAAAGAAGTCTTCTCGAAATTCTTTATTCTTAATCTTCTCGGCAAGGTTCTCGCAAGTTGCTGTTATGAGTGTAAATTCACAGCGAACAGGCTGAGTACCACCAACGGCATAAAACGTTTTCTCGTCGAGTGCTTTAAGTAGTTTTTGCTGCATTCCTAGGGACATCGTCGCCACTTCGTCGAGGAATAGTGTTCCTCCGTGAGCTAATTTGAGTTTTCCTTCTTTCTTCTGATCGGCACCAGTGAAGGCACCTTTTTCGTGACCAAAGAGTTCACTTTCCATGAGCTGCTCTGATAATTCGGAGCAGTTTAAGTGAACAATATTCGCTTCTGGAGTCGTCATTTCATGAACGAGCTTACCCAGTAAACTTTTACCGGTTCCTGTAGGCCCTTCGATGAGTAAAGTTTGATTCTTCCAATTGATTTCAAAGAGACTCTGAAGCTCGAGAATAAGGTCAACATCCTGAGTGATAAAATCATTACGAATAAATTTCTCAAAGCGTGCGTTTTTCGCCATCAAGAACTTCTGAATATAAACGGGTAATTGGTCTTTTAGGCGCAACTTTGAGAGATAGTGGCGGGCACCAAGGGTGTAGGCCTTCTCGATGACCTCTTCATTTTCATAGGAGCTTACGACGATACAGTGAGAACCGCGTTTAACGATCTCTGGAATAACTTCTACACCTGATCCCGCACCAAGCTCAATGTCAGTTATGACGATGTCATAGGCGTAAGATCTGAGCTTCTCCCGCGCCTCTGGAATGTTGGTGGCTTCTTCAATTGCTCCAAATGGCTGAAGGATCTCACGCAGGTTGAGTCGTGAGTATTTATCGTCTTCAATGATAAGAATAGAGAGACGCGGTTTCATTAGGTCCAATTATCGTGGTCATATTCGGAATTCAAATGTTGAATTCCGAATCCGAATATTTTACAGTATTCGATACAGAAGAAGGTCATAAAGTATGAGAATCATAATGAGCGATTCCGCCAAGGAAGCAGTCAGTACTGTCGCAACGATGGTGTTCGAACTGATCGGCTCACATCCTAATTCGGTGATTGGTTTAGCGACGGGCAAAACGATGGAGCCGGTTTATGAAATATGGTCCCAGCTTGCCTTGGATAATAAGATACCCCATGATAAGTGCTTTTTTTTCATGCTCGATGAATATCTAGGTCTGCCTCCAGGTCACCAGGGCAGTTTTCGTTCTTATATTGAGAAAAGAGTCCTCGCTCCTCTAAAACTTCACGCGAATCAGTTTGCCTTTCATCCGGTTCACGCTGGGATAGATCAGGCCGCCTCCCACTACGAGCAGTCTTTGAAAGAAGCTGGGGGGGTTGATCTTCAACTTCTCGGGATTGGTACAAATGGGCATGTGGGATTCAATGAGCCTGGCTCAAGTAAAAATTCTCGCACCCGTATGGTGGAGTTGACGAATGAAACGATCAACACAAATCAAATAGATTTCCCGAATGGGGATATGCCATCCAAGGCTTTATCGATGGGAATAGAAACAATTCTCGAAGCAAAAAAATTAGTGATGCTCGCGACCGGTCAATCAAAAGCTGATGCGATTAAGTATCTTCTCAATCACCACGATGATCCGAAGTGTCCGGCCACCTTTCTCAAAAACCACCCAAACTTCATTTTGGTTCTTGATCCTGAAGCCGCTTCAAAAATAAATCTTAAAATTTAAGAATCTCACCGAGGTCAGCGAGGTTAGAAAGGAATGGAGTACTTAACTTCATATCTTTGAATTTACCTTTCTTCACTGTTTGAAGCTGGTAGATCACTCCGTAGGAAATCCTGGCCGATGCATTTCCATTCGCTGCAATAATTTCAGTTCCTCTGCGAACGTTGTCCATCATCCACGCGGGAAGGCGCAGGTGATAAGGATTTCTTTGGACTTCTCCCACGTGAAGAGAAAGTGCCTCCATTTGGAGAGCGAGAATTTCTTGGGGTACTTCGATAAGCGTATTAGGTTTTTCAAGCTGCCCCCAAAACTCAGACCATGCCACGATACAATTGGTTTTTGTATCCACAGCTTTTTTTAAGAGTTGTCCGGTTTTGATATGGGTAGGATGACGATCTTTTAAGTGAGGTGCCAGAATAATCTGCGGCTGATATTTTTGGATCAGACTTTTTAGTTCTTTTCTTTTTTTTGCCCAGTCTTCACTCAAAACGATTAATTCTATTTCAAGATGTTCACAAGCGTTTTGAAGCTCAGCTAGTCGAGCTTTCTGTCTCTCTTTGTTAGAGCCAAGAGTGACTGCGACGTTAACGACATGAGCATTATTTTCTTTCTGAAGTCGTAGTGCCAGTGAACCCACGATGCATTCATCATCCGGGTGCGGAGAAATGATCATGACAACCATAGGAACGGGATATTTAATTATTAGATTTGATGGAGGGAAAAAAGAATGAAGCGAATTGAGAATAGAGGCGAATTCCATTTCACCGTACCTCAATTAAAAATTTGTTAGATTCGTTAGAACGTAACAAAAAGCGATGAGGATCAAAACTGATCGAAACATGTATTCCTCGGAGAGTAAGTGGTGCTGTTTTCAATGTAAGAGAAACCTCACGAGCCGTAAAGATGTCAGAAGAGCAACACTTTTTCGGACTTTCAGTTAGTTACGTTTATAGTCATCCTGCAGTCGCACAATATCATCTTCTCCGAGGTATTCTCCGACCTGCGCTTCAATGATAACGAGCTCATCATTTTGTAAGTTTGCCAGGCGGTGCTTCGCCTCTTTGGGAATGTAAGTCGACTCGTTGGCCTTGAGCTCAAAAGATTTATCATCAATTGTGATCGAGGCAATTCCTCTTACTACAATCCAGTGCTCAGAACGATGATGATGGTACTGATAAGACAGTTTCGCTCCGGGGCGGACGGTAATCTGCTTCACTTTGTAACCCGCGTTCTCTTCGAGAATTGTATACGTTCCCCAAGGACGGTGAGCAGTCGTGTGAACTTCAGTCATTTCGGGATTATGTTTTTTTACAAGTCCGACGAGTTCTTTTACTTTTTGGGTGGAACCTTTCTGAGCAATCACTAAAGCATCTGCCGTATCCACTATAATGAGATCATTCACATCGATAGTAGAAATGAGGCGCTTACCGCCGATCACGAGATTATTCTTTGAGGAAATATGAATCACGTTTTGTGAGACAGTGTTTCCCTCCTTATCTTTTGGCAAAGTATCGTAGAGAGAATCAAATGAACCAAGATCGCTCCATCCGATATCAGCAGGAATGACATTTACTTTTTTCGACTTTTCCATCACTGCGTAGTCGATACTTTCTGAGCGGATCGCCTTCATATCCTCAAGACTAATTCGGAGAGCAGTATCACTTTTGGCATTGGTAAAAGCACGGAGGCAGCTTTCGAAAATATCTGGCGCGAGAATTTGTAACTCTTCTAAGAAGACTCCCGCTTTCATGCAAAACATTCCGCTATTCCAGAAATAGTTTCCAGCTCTAACATATTCCTCGGCCGTCTTTGCATCTGGTTTTTCTTTGAACGATTTTACCTCGAGACCATTTGATTCAATATAACCATAACCCGTTTCTGCGTACCCCGGCTTGATTCCGAAAGTTACAAGTTTCCCTTTTATCGCTAGCTCCTCAGCTTTTCTGACTGCCTCTTCATAATCAGATTGTTTGTCGATCAAGTGATCTGAAGGAACTACCAGGAGAACTTCATCCGGACGAGCAGCAAGTGCTGCCAGGGCGATCGCCGGTGCAGTATTACGTCCTGTTGGTTCGAGAATAAACTTACGATTTGCTGCCACACCAGTTTCTTCGGCTTGATCAAGACCCATGAAATATTGATCTTGATTGATTACTACAGAAAAAGAAGACGCGAGGGATGCATTTCTTAAGATCGTTTTCTGAAAAAGCGAGTGCTCTCCAAAAATTTTGACAAATTGTTTTGGATAAAGAGAGCGGGAGACTGGCCATAAGCGTGTGCCGGATCCGCCACAAAGAATGACAACTTGCATTTGAGACTCCTGATAAATGGAAGTATCTTATACTGAGGAAATGCCTTAGGAAATACCCAAGGTATAGGTCGCAACCGTGAAGTAGATAAGAAGACCAGTTATGTCGACGATCGTCGTAATAGCAGGACTCGCCACTACCGCAGGGTCTCCCCCAAGTCTTCTGACAATCAAAGGAAGGCCTGCTCCGATCAGTGCTGATGTAATCACTTGAATGGCGATAGCAAATCCGATGGTTATCCCGATGTAGCTCATCGTAAAGCCTTTCGGGAGTAGGGAAGAGAAAGATAAAAAAGCAATTTTCATGTAGGTGAGAATTGCAACGCACACAGATAGCATGAAAGAAATTTTCATCTCTTTAAAAATAATTTTACTCCAATCTTTGTCTTCGATTTCTCCCAAGGAAAGAGCGCGAATAACAACCGTTGCCGCCTGAGATCCGGTGTTCCCACCAGTCGCCGCCATCATCGGCATGTACATCGCAAGAATAATGAAGTGTTCGAGAACACCTTGATACTCGTTAATGATCATCCCTGAAATAATTCCGATTGCCGCAAGTGAAACTAGCCATACGACTCGTTTCTTGAAGTGATCAAACGATGAGGTGTTCATGTACCCCTCATCATACTGAGAGGGCATGATGCCCATGAATCGTTCTAAATCTTCGGTGTTCTCTCGCTGGATAATGTCGATCGCTGCTTCGTGAGAAACAACTCCAACAAGTTGATTGAGAGAATTTAATACTGGAAGTGCAGCTAGGTCATACTTTTCAATTTTCTGTGCTACTGATTCACGGTCTTCATTAACTTCTGCATACACAAAGAATTCCGTGAGCATCTCGTTCACTTTTTGAGCAGGGTCACTCATGACGAGATCTTTCAGAGTCACAAATCCCTTCATGACCATAGAGTTATCGACGACGTAGATGTAAAAGATCATGTCTTTTGAGGGAGCATCTTTTCTGATTTTTGCCATCGCTTCGGCGGCAGACATATCAGCGAAGATGGTTGCAAAATCCGTTGTCATAATCCCACCGGCGCATTCCGGAGGGTAGGCGGACAGGATAATAACGTCTTCTCTTACTTTTTTATCGAGATAAGGGATCAGCTCAATTTGTTCATCTTTGGTCAGTTCCTGATAAAGATCGGCGCGGACATCGGAATACATGTGGCCCATCAAGCGCGATGTTTCCCGCTTCTCCATGTTTCTGAAAATCTCGAGCTGAAGATCATGAGGAAAATCCGAAAAAATTCTTCCCTGATCTTCCAAGTCAAGCTTTCTCAAATGGGCCAGAATCTCTTGGAGTGGCTTTTCAGCGAGGAACTCAGCGACATCCATCGTTGGAAGTTCTTCAAACATTTCAACGAGTTCAGCCGTTTTACCTTGCTCCGATAGATCCTGGAGAAGGTCCTGATTGAGGGCCTCTTCCTGCTCGATTGGGGCAAATTGTTTATCTTCGGTTTTCATTCCTAAACTCATGTT
>CANETG010000037.1 GCA_947440875.1 Bacteriovoracaceae bacterium | reverse complement strand
GGGCGACGATTCAAAAACTGGTTGTTTTCGATATGGACTCGACACTCATCCAGCAGGAAGTGATCGACGAAATGGCCAAGGAATATGGCATCGAGGACCAGGTCAAAGCGATCACTGAACGCGCGATGAACGGTGAACTCGATTTCGACTCCGCACTCCGGGAGCGGATTGCGCTCCTGAAAGGATTTCATCGCTCGCACTTGGAGAAGATCCGCGCGCGCCTGACTCTCTCTTCAGGAGTGGCACTCTTCATCCGGACCTTCCGGCTCCACGGCGGATACACGGCGATCGCTTCCGGGGGCTTTCATTACTTCGCTGATTTTTTCCGCGACAGTCTTCCCATGGAACTCGCGGTTGCCAACACCCTCGACTGGGACGGAGACACTTTGTCTGGCAAAGTCGTTGGAGATATCGTGAACGCGAAAAAAAAAGAAGAGATCTTCATCGATCTCACCAGACGCCTGAAGCTTGAGCGGGAACAGACGATCGCTGTCGGGGACGGCGCCAATGATCTGCTGATGCTGAAGCAGGCAGGAATGGGAGTCGCCTGGCGCGCCAAAGAGCTCGTGAGAAAAGAATCGGCCTACGAAGTTAATTTCGGTCCCATGACAACACTTCTGTATTTCCTCGGATACGAGGGTGAGTACTTTGAAGCTGTATAAAAATCTTTCAAAAGCACTCGTAGATGGCCCGGAAGTGGAAGCACTCAAGGTTTCTCTTTCAGGAAAATTTCCGCATGAACTTTTTATGCTCGGGAATCTGAAGGAGCTTTACCTTGAAGGCGATATCCAGGATCTTCCGAGGCTGGGAACTCTGTGGCCAAGACTCAAAATTCTTTCCGTTAAGTGGCCTTTATTTACGGGAGATCTCTCGGGATTTTTTTCTCTGCCGTCTTTGGAGAATCTGAAAATCATCGAGACCCCCATCAAGCGCCTCACTCTTCCTTTGGGCCACGTCACTTCTCAGATAAAATCTCTCACATTCAAGGACTGTGAGCTCAGTGAGTTACCCGAGGAGATTTCGATGCTGACCCAGCTTCAGGAAATGAATCTCTCGGGGAATGAACTCTCAGCACTTCCTTATTCTTTTCCGACTCTTTTTTTTCTCCGTCGACTCAACCTTGATTCAAACAATTTCGTCCGTTTTCCCGATCTCATTAAAACTATGACGAAACTTTCACATCTCTCCATCGACTCCAATAAGTTCTCAGAAGAAGAAAAGTCGAGAATTCAGCGGCAGTTTCATCTCTGGCCCAAGTAGGTAAAATTTTCAACCTTCCTTAATTTTATCACTCGCGTTAGCGTGGGCGAGGCATAATTTAAAAATACTCACTCTTTAAAGGGAAAATATGAAATTTTTATCAATCGTCGTTCTCGCTTCTCTTTCTTTGAATGCCTTCTCTGCAACCACAGGGAATCTTTATCTGAAAGGGATCGTTCCGAAGAAGCTCTCAATTCTTATCACTCCATCAACAGGTGCAAATACTCCGACAGCACTTAACCTGGAGCAATCAGCGACGAACATGCTCGTGGCGGTTGCTTCTGAGCGCTCGAACTCATTTAGTGGGTACAAAATCTCTGCTGATTCTTTGAATGACGGGAAACTGATCAACACTACTTACCCTTCAGTGAACATCGCCTACTCACTCACCTACGACGGACAGGTGGTTAATCTGTCTCAATCGAGTGTTGTGAAATCAAAACCAAACTCAGTGAATTCAGCAGAATCAGACATCCGTATTTCCTACGTTGGTGTTCCCCACCAAAACCGCATTGAAGGTACGTACACAGACGTTGTGACTTTCACAATCGCTGCCAACTAGTTCTCACTTTTTTCCAAATTTTTTGAATCAAAGAAAAGCCTCCGAAAAACGGGGGCTTTTCTTTTTTCTTCATCAATTCCCAGCACTTCAATTCGGTACTATTTTAGGAATCAGCTTCATCTGCAGGACCCAAGGCTTAAAACTAAGCGATTCGCTCAAGTTTTTACCTGACTGAGCCGATTCGCTTTATGCATGAAAAATGGCATCGCACTTTTTCTTTTCCTTCTCTGTTTTGACAGCTCCGCTGGTTCCACAGGAGTCCTCTATCTCATGGGCAGAGTGCCTGCTTCCTATGAAGTGAAAATGGAAAAGCAAGGCCTCCATATCGTCCCAGTGGTCTATTCCAATCGCGCGAGAATCATTCCCCGAGCGAGTCTCTCGACCGTAAAAAATCTCAACTACGTCTCAGTAGTTCACCCCTAGAATCCATTATCGGTTACACTTTTCTAAGAATCTTAACGGAGTTCATGGATGAAACTTCTTATCCTCGGTCCCCTCTTTTTCCTCTGCGCCTTTAAGTTCAGTCCCATGTCTCAGTCCCTCGAGCTGGACGCCGGATCAAAGTCGGTCCAGTTCATCGCAGAGAACGAAACCGATCAGGTCATGCCGATCGAATTCACCGTGAAAGAACGCGTGATGGATGTGAACGGCAAAGAAGAATTTCCCGCCGCCAAAAATCTCTCCATCTTTCCACCGATGGTGAGTATTCCGCCGAAAGAAAAACGCACGATCCGCGTGAACTGGAACGGACCCAAGGATCTGAGCTCGGAGCTCGCCTTTCGGGTGATCGCTGAACAGTTACCCCTTGATGTTTCCGGAAAACCGAAGTCTTCCGGCATCCAGATGCTCATGCGCTACATGGCCGCTCTCTACGTGACACCCAAGGGAGTGAGTTCAAAGATTACCTCTTCCATCCTTTCTTCAACTCCCGACGGAATGAAACTCTCCGTGAAAAACGACGGAAAGAAACATCAGATTCTGGTGAAGCCGACACTCGTCATCAACCAGGGTGGAAAAAAAGTCTCCCTGAAAGGAAACGACGTGGGTGCCCTGAGTGGTGAGAACATTCTCGCTGGCAGCGAGAGACACTTCACTGTGACAACAAAAGAAAATTTTCCTCAGGATGCTGAGGTCACATTGAAATTTGAAGATTAGGATTTTCTTTTTCCTCACTTCCCTCGTCTTCCTATCCATGAAGCTTCACGCGCAATCTTCCCTAGCGTTCGACACCGAGATCCCGCTCTACGAACGCGAAGCTTTCATCGGCGACGTGCGGGTCATTTTCGAGGGCGAAGAACTCCGGAGTATTGACCGAAGCTCGCTTCTCAGAGTGATTGGCAAATACCTTCGTGATGACACCATCAAAAGTTTCGAAGCACTCCCGGAAATGATCGACGCCCGACGGCTTCCGACCGGACTTCGCTATGATCCCTCGGATCTGAAACTTCTCCTAAATATTTCACTCGAGAACAGAAAGCGCGAGGACATCGACATCATGGAAGATCACACTCACCGCTACGACGGTGAGGCCCTGAGACCCGCGCCTTTTGGAGGGGCCGTGAACTACCGCTTAGAGCAGAGCTGGTCAAACCTCGAGGAAGAAAAGTTTTTCACGGGTCAGGTAGATTCCTTCGTCAACGTGAACGATGTTGTGCTTGAAAACCAGACCCTCTATCAATCCAATTCCGATCACCCGTGGTACCGGGGTGATACTCGGCTGGTAAAAGATTTTCAGAAGAGCCTCGTGCGGGTCCAGGCCGGAGACGTGCTCCCACAAGTTCAGGGTTTCATGTCCGGTCGTCCTGTGGGCGGGTTCAATGTTTCCAAAAACTTCTCGCTCAATCCCTACCGCCTGCCGTATCCGACCGCCAACCAGTCCTTCTCGCTGAACGCCCGCTCGCTGGTGAAATACTTCGTCAACGGGACACTCATCAAGTCGGAGTATCTTCCGGCCGGAAACTACTCGGCAAAAGACATCCCCCTCTCAAACGGGATGAACACAGTCCTGGTGGAAGCAACCGATGACCTCGGCCAGAAAAAGACGTTCGTCTTCCGGACGGCCACGTCGATCGATCTTCTGAACGAAGGCGAAAGTCGATTTGATTTTTCCTACGGTGTCCCTTTCCTTGATCAGAATTTTCGCCGGGAGTACGTCGACAAAGACGGCGCACTCGCCTCCGGATTCTATCAGTACGGCTTCCGCACTGACTTCTCTGCCTCCCTCTATGCCCAGAATCAGAAGAAATTCTCTCTCGGTGGAACCGAGCTCCTGAAAGCGACATCCGTCGGTAACTTCGGTAGCGGATTCGCGCATTCTCAGGGAGGAAAGTTCAAAGGAGAGGCGATCGTTTTCCGGTACCAGTACATCGGACAGGGAAAGGAGTGGTTCGAAACCAATTCACTTAACCTGCGATACGAATCACGCTCTAAAACGTTCCAGTCTTCAATCTTCGATGCTGTGAACTCCGTGAAAAACTCATACGCGATGAACTACACTTTACCGATGGCCAATTCTTTCACGGTTTCGGTCGGAGGAAACTTCGGTGACATGTACGACAACTCTCTGAGTGACCGCTTCGGTTTTGATACGACTCTCTCGCTCCGGTTCCTGGACCGCCACAACTTTTCCGTCTTCGTGGGCCGCAACCGCGATGAGTTCGAAACCTGGAGCGACATCGCGTACGCTTTCGTCACCTTCACTTTCGAAGGCAGTAACGACTTCGTGACCGGATTCTACGACAAGGAAAATAAGACGTCGCGAGTGAGCTATCAGCGTGATAATCAAAACCGACTCTATTCTCCACGCGCCCAGGCGAGCGTCGAAAACAATGAAGATCTTCGAAGCGGTGAAGCCGACATCGTGTATCCCACCCCCGTCGCTGACTTCGGAACACGAGTGACGGCCCGCCATCTGATTGACGGTGATTCCGTAAATGGCCGCGGAAGTCTCCGGATGAATTCGGCGTTCGTTTTCGCGCGCGATAAAGGAGAATGGGGATTTGGATTGTCGAGGCCAGTGCCGTCGAGCTTTGCGCTCTTCAAGCCGCAGGAGAATCTTAAAGGCCAGAAGATTGCGCTCAAATCGACTTCACCTTTCACAGAGTCCGAAACAGGATTCTTTGATGAGATCACCTACTCGCAACTTCTTCCCTATCAGTATCGTGAGATCCAACTTGATCCCACCTATCTCGACGAAGGACGATCGCTCAAAAAAGAGAAATTCGTTCTCTACCCAACTTACAAATCCGCGCATCTCATCACTCTCACGGATCAGGGGATGGTTATACTTAAGGGCGT
Organism: Bacteriovoracaceae bacterium; assembly: GCA_947440875.1. Classification (GTDB taxonomy): domain Bacteria; phylum Bdellovibrionota; class Bacteriovoracia; order Bacteriovoracales; family Bacteriovoracaceae; genus Peredibacter. The sequence continues at coordinate 10,145 of CANETG010000037.1, read as the reverse complement.
GCTCACGAAATCTGACGGAACTCCCTGGCCCCTGCAAGTCGGCCACGTCGGAGATAAAATATTTTTCACCAACCGCGAGGGGATCTTCTTCATCGAAGGAATTGAACCCGGCAGTTACGTGGTCACACTCGAAGGCACTACATCTAAAATCAACATCGATGTTCCGAAAGATGCACAGGGGATTAGAGACCTTGGCAGCTTGATCCTGGAGGAGGACCAATGAAGGCACTACTTTTCTTTGTGATGATGGCCGGGCATGCCTGGGGACAGAATACATGCGATCATCAGATCACACTGGGAAACGCTACGATCCAAATTCAAAACTCCATCCAGGTGGTGGAACAGACATACACCATCAGAAGAAGTGATCCCAGTAACGGACGCTGTTCAAGATACAGATTGTATTTTAGTAAGGGGATTGCGAATTCTTATCAGAGAGAGGCGGCAAAAATATCCGGGGAACGAACGGACTACAATCTTCACCAAAATATACAGATGTCAGGGACTTTAAAAGATTTCAACGATGCCAACTCCGGAACTGAATACATCCAGGGAAATACTCCGGATGAAGACGTTACCTATTCAGGAAGTTTTTATATCTCCGTTCCGGGGCTGTCTGCTCAGGGATGTCTCGCTGGTGGTACCTACACCGATAATATCCAGATCCGAGTGTACAGCCAGAAAAATAACAATGATCTTCAAGCCGAAGAAATTCAGCCCTTCTCGGTGAATCTTCTTGTGAACACCAGCCTGGAAATCTCCCTCGTGGACGAGGGCGGAGTTCACAATGCTTCATCAACTGCTAAGATTCTTAACTTCGGTAACCTTGCGACCAATCAGGAAATGGGTGCTGATATCATGGTGAGGTCGAACACTCCCTATCAGGTAAGACTTTCCTCTCTCAATAACGGAAGTCTCAAACGTGGCACTGAAGCACTCACCTACCAGCTTCGCGTGAACGGTGTTTCCTATTCGATGGTGTCATCAGCTTCCTCACCCTTGACGGTTGCCACTGGGTCCGCGACCGGGACCAATTCCGCGCGCTATAATGTAAAAGTGAAAATCACAGGTGCGACAACCAATCTTTCGGCCGGAGAATACACAGATACAATTACGATTACAGCGATAGCAAACTAACCGCTTAGGTTCCAGCATACTTGTGGCTGTCAGCCGCGTTGGACGCGGCCCTCAGCCACAAGTATGCTGGAACCTCCAGGCAAGAACACGACTCTTCTTCTGACCCTGCTCCATCGGAAGAATCCGAACCTCCAAGGGCAGGAGTGCCTTGAGCGTCTTTTCATACAGGGGAAGATTGGTTTCTTTTGAGACGAGGGTGGTAAACCAGAGGCATTGGTCTTTGAACAAAGCACTTTCTTGAATCATATCCGTCACAAACTTTTTTTCTCCTCCTTCAGTCCAAAGTTCATTACTTTTGCCACCGAAATTAAGACCTTTGATACCCTTTCCGAGATTTTTCCACTTCCTGATCGACCCAACATTGGCCTCTTCGGCCGATGCATGGAAAGGAGGATTGCACATGGAAAGAGTAAATTTCTCACCCTCAAAAATAATACCTGAAAAAATATTTTTGCCTTTCTGGAGACGAATTTCGATGTCCTGAAGTCGATTATCGTTAATAATTTTTTCCGCATTCATCACAGCAGTCTTATCCACATCGCTTCCGACGAAGGACCATTTGTATTCGGCATTTCCAATCAAAGGGTAGACACAATTGGCACCTGTGCCGATATCAAGCACACGAACGGTAGCACCCGACTTCACCCCGATCAGATCAGCGATCGTGTGAACATAATCCGCCCTTCCGGGGACGGGAGGGCAAAGATAATCCTTGGGAATGTCCCAGTGGTCGATTCCGTAGAAAGATTTAAGGAGTGCTCGGTTAAGTATTTTAACAGCTTCAGGATGAGCGAAATCGATCGTTTCAGACCCGTGCTGATTGATCGATACATGGTGAGAAAGTTCCGGAGTGGCCTTTATCAATAGTTTGAGATCGTAACGGTTCTGATGGCGATTCCGAGAATGCATCTTACTAGACTACATGGACATCTCTTTGATAGGAAGGGGTATGACTATTGATATGAAAAAGCTCCAGGGAGAGATTGATAAATTTGTCACCGACCGTGATTGGGATCAGTTTCATTCCGTCAAAAATCTTTCCATGGCACTTTCGGTTGAGTGCTCAGAGCTCGTTGAAATTTTTCAGTGGATGAAAGAAGAAAAATCAAATGCCGTGGCAAGTGATCCAGAAACGATTGGCAAAGTCAAAGATGAAGTGGCAGATATCTTTTTCTACCTCATGCGTGTGGTGGAAAAAACCGGGATTGACTTAGAAAAAGCAGTCCTCGAGAAAATCAAAAAAAATGAAGAAAAATACCCCGTTGAAAAATCACGGGGTATTTCTAAAAAGTATAATGAGTTCTAGTGAACGACACTCTCTGAGGGGCCGATCAAAATCTCCATCTCCCCTCCATTCCAAGTCATAAAGAGTTCTCCTTCTTTGAGATTGCCTTCGAGAATCTTTTTCGAAAGCGGACGGGTCACAAGTCGCTGGAAAACGGAGTTCAAAGGACGCGCTCCGTAGTGGTGATCAAAGCCCTGATCTTCAAGGACTTTATACGCTTTAGCATCAAGCTTGAGACTGACTTTTTTTGACTTCAGTCGCTCGTTGATGAGCTTAACTTGCTTATCAATTAACTGCTTCATGATCGAAATATCGAGCGCGTGATACGTGAGAACCGAATCAATGCGACCTATCACCTCAGGCTTGAAGTCCTCTTTCGGATTTTTTGAATTCGAGGTCATGAGGATGATCGTATTCTTAAAGTTAATCGTGCGACCTTTATTATCCGTGAGCCTTCCATCATCCAAAATCTGAAGAAGAATATCGGCGAAATCGGGATGCGCTTTTTCGATCTCATCAAAAAGAATGACGGCGTAGGGTTTTCGTCTTACGGCTTCCGTCAGTACCCCACCCTCATCGTAACCGACGTACCCCGCCGGCGCCCCGATGAGTTTGGCAACGGAGTGTTTCTCGGAGTATTCCGAGAGGTCAAAACGCACGATGTTTTCTTCGTTATCAAAAAGATATTGGGTGAGAGCTTTTGCCGTTTCCGTTTTCCCCACTCCCGTGGGACCCAGGAGTAAAAAAGATCCAAGAGGACGCGATTCATCGGACAGACCGGCGTAGCTTGCGACGAGGGTCTCGGAGATTTCATGGAGTGCTTCGTGCTGACCGAAAACTCTCCGGTTCAAAAATTCTTCGAGGTTAAGAATGGCGTCCTGCTTAGACTTCAGGATTTTTTCAACGGGTATCCCTGTCTGACGAGAAATCACTTGGGCGATATGTTTTTTTCCGAGGATCCATTCGTGCTGAAGCCCAGTCAGCTCTTTTTCGGTTTCCGGGATAAGCATGTATTTAATTTTAGATGCTTCCTCAAAATTTCCGTTCCGCTGAGCAGACTCGAGCTCAAAGTTCATACGGTCTAAGCGGTTCTTTATTTCTGAAACTTTTTTAAGTGAAGAAACTTCTTTTTCCCAGATCGTCTTTCCGTCGGCGAATTCTTTTTCAAGCACAGAAATTTCATTTTTTAGATCGTCGTTGTCTTTGTCCATCTGAGCGTAAATTTTCTTCGAACGAAGCTCCCCCTCAAGCTCAACAAGTTTGGCCGGCATCGCTTCGGCAGAGAGCTTCAGCGCCGATGACGATTCATCGAGGAGATCGATCGCTTTATCCGGAAGATTTTTATCTGTGATGTACTGATCCGAGAGAAAAACCGCATTGTAAACGGCATCGTCTGAAATCTTAATCCCGTGATGCGCCTCGAGTTTAGAGCGAACTCCCATGAGAATTTCCACCGAGTCTTCGCGAGTGGGTTCGTTCACGGGAACAGATCTGAATCGTCTCTCTAAGGCAGGATCATTCAGAATGTATTTTTGATATTCATCAGAGGTCGTCGCCCCGATGCAATGGAGCTCGCCCCGTGCCAGTGCAGGTTTCAATAGATTCGCGGCGTCCATCGCTCCGTCGGTCCGACCGGCCCCGACCAATTGATGAATTTCATCAATAAAAAGAACGACCTCTCCCGCTTTGGATTTCACAAATTTAAGTAAGTTTTGAATCCGCTCTTCAAAGTCTCCGCGGTACTTTGTTCCCGCCATGAGGGATCCCATTTCGAGGGAATAAACCGTCTTCCCTTTGAGCACATCGGGAACTTGTCCTTTCACAATTTGTTCGGCAAGGCCTTCGACGATCGCTGTTTTCCCCACACCGGCAGGTCCCACAAGAACGGGATTATTTTTATTCCGACGACCTAAAATTTCAATCACGGATCTAATTTCTTTGGTGCGTCCAATGACGGGATCGAGTTTCCCTTTTTCGGCCAGTTCGTTCAAATTGATGAGAAATGAAGGAATCTCTTGGTCTTCCGCTGCATCATTGAACTTACTGTAGTCCACTTGAAGCTTGGGAAACAACGCCGGAAGGTGTTTCAGAAGATGTTTTTCGGAAACCTCACCCCTTCCCTCTTGAGCGGAGTCGCCACTGGCGAGTGTGATCCACTCCTGAAGTTTGGGACTCGTTTTCAAATTTTCGATCGTCAGATTCGACGTGGTCCGCGGAAGAGCATTTACCAATGCTTCCACTTCTTGTTGATTTTCTTTCATCGCTTTTGAGACGTAAGAAGACTTATTAAGAACGAGTCCCAAAAGAAGATGTTCGGGAGTGAGTTCAGTGTTCTTTCGCTTCAGAGCTTCCGACTGAGCGATGTCCAAAGATCCTGAAACGATTTGATCAAATTTATTCATGGGTGAGCTCCTGGCCAGGGACCGTTCTTATTTTAAAGATGGGATCATTCGGACTGATGTCAAGGAAGACGTCCAGGAAAGAATAGCAAATACCCTGGCTGAATGGGCATAAGAAATTCTTTTTTCGGCGACTAAAAATTTTTGAGTTTGACGCGTTTTTTTCCCGAAACGTCTTTATCCAGCTCCGTCTCAAGTGGAGTTCCAGAAAGTAAATTTCCCACTCTCTTCTCCGTCGCTTTTTCCATGCCGCGTTTCATGACTTGATAATCTTCAAGCTTATTATTGTGACAAACTTCCCACTCGAAACTAAATTTTGTCTCTGGAATGACTCTGACGAGGCGCTCAGCTGGCTTCTGATATTCTGTCCGTGAGAATAATTGAACAGTCAGGGGAAGAAGCTTTCGGTCAAGCCGCATGATTTGCGAAAGCCTCTCGACTTCAGGGTCGTGCGAGACGTGAATGAACTGGTGGCACCAGTCGCTCGTCTTACGCATCGGACATTCTGATTCTTTCGGGCACGGGTACAGAACATGCCAACCACTTCGGATGAGTTCACTTCGTATGTCGAGCATCTTTGCGAAAAACTCGGGTGTTCCGGGTTCAATGAAGAGGATGTCTGTCGGTGAATATCTTTCGATGTACTGAATCACAGTTTCGACATCCATCTCATTGGCAGAATGACCAAAGAGGATTACTCCATCAGTCACGAGACCAGTGTGTTTCATTTCTTGAGCCGGAAAGTTTCCGTCCCAGAGTTTTCTCGCCTGTTTTTTCATCGCTTCGGAATTCTCTACCTGAATAAACTCTCCCGGCCCAAAAAGTTCTCGCCACGCAAGGCTGAATGTTCCCGGACCAGCTCCGAGATCAATGAGTGGTTTTCCCTTCACACTTTCCTTCCATTCATGCGGCATCCATTTCATGATGGAGGCGAGCTTGGGAACATTCGTCGCCAGATAAAAGGCAGTGTAGGCAGAGACCAATCGTTCATCTTTGAGATAATCGCCGATCTTCGCCCTTTCAGTTGTAAACTTCCGAGAAATTTCTTCGATCGCCTTCATCAGGTCTGATTCATGCGGAAAGGTATGGATTAAATGCGCAGTGATCTCAGCAAGCTTCATCAGAGTTCACGGCTTCTTCAATTTCAATACAATGTTTTTTAAACTTGCGGTGGCTTGCGCGGATGCGGTGATAAAGTGACTCACACTCATCAGGCTCCATCATATAAAACGCCCCGCCGTCGCGCGGACCAATGTAAATCCCCTGAAGAAAACTTTGGCAATCAAGAAGGACTTTATCCGAGAGCTGAGTTTTGAGGAAAAAACTTCGATCCATCTGCGGTTCATTTTTCATGGAGGCGACGGTAAGAACATCTGCCACGAGCGGGAACGACAGCAGCATTAGGATCAGCGCAGTTTTCATAAAATCTCCAGTAACTTCTCTTCGAAGTCCCTGGGGATAAGATGAAATTAAGTACCTGAGAGTTTGCGTGAGGGGAAAGATCTTCCCCTTTCAACGAAAAAGAGGCCCCTCGAAAGGGGCCTCTTTGACTAAATTTTTATTACAAAAACTAGGGAACTACGCGGATCCAAGTACTGGCCGCTCCGTATTTTCTTACGAGTGCATTCAAGCGGCGAGCGTTTTCTGAGTGCATCCGAATACAGCCGTGTGAAAGCGGTACTGTTCCGAGCTTAGAAATATTTCCCCAAGTATCCCCACCTGTTGTTCCGTGCATCGCAAATCCACCTTTAATGAACATCGCAAACGGCATATTTCCGAAACCCTGCCAATCTCCACCTGGGTATTTTGAAGAGGAATATTTCTGATAAATTCTTGGCGGATTGGTTTGAAGAGTCCTATCAAATAATGGTGTTGAGTGGCCCTTGATGCCGGTTGAAACTTTCCAACGTCCATTTCCATCTTCATTACCGACGACAAACTGGACTCCGTCTTTATCAAAAGCTCCATCACGAACATGCTTCCCTTCAATGAAGATATCAGCGCGCTGATCAGAAACGTCAACGAGGATATAAATCGGACATGTTTCGCGTGCACAATTCGATTTGAAATTTTCAGCGTCTTCGCTCATGGGAAGACTGTACTGAGAGTAGATTTTATCGAGTGCATCGAGCTCGGCTTTTGTCATCTTTGAAGACATCATGTCTTCGGTCGCAAAAGCTGAAAACGAGGACATCACTACGGCAGTAAGAAATAAATTTTTAAGTTTCATTTGGCTCCTCCAAAAAAGTTTTATCACTTTGTATAGAGGGAACCTAACATAAGGGGATTTTTTAAGGGCTAAACCTGTAAAAATGTCACGGTTTATACTTAGAGCACATGATATCAAACCCGCAGTGACAGGTCGCTTTGTGACAAACAATACCCTCCGAAGGCATTGTAAAACTAGGGTCATAGACCGACCCGATCAGTCCTCCCTCACGGCAAATACCACGGAAAATTCGCCCCCCCATATCGATTGACAGGTTTTCTACGCCCGCCATGCAGGTCCACCCCGTCCAGCTATTTTGATTCGTTTTGATCAGATCCGTGGGGTCTGCAATGGTCTCTGTTCCATCGGGAAGAACCTTAACCATAGTCCCGCGGTAAAAATTTTCTGGCCCCTGGCCGTGGGGAGGAGGGAATCCTGGATGAAGGAGCACGGCTTTTTGTTCCTCAGTGTAAGTGAGAATTGGACCCGAAATGTTTTTAAACACAGGTTGGAGCTGAACCCGCAGACCAGAGTTGGCAAGTTTCATGGCAAATAGGTGAAGCTTTTCGAAGTGAATTGGATTCATGATGACATTCACAGACAGGGTCACTTTCGAATCGAGGAAATTTGCCACCTCGAAAAATTTTTCCTGATCCCCTTGTTCCTGATGAAAGCTCAGAGAGACATTATCCAGGAAGTGAACGTTCTCCTCCCACCACTTTAGTGACTTACTTCCATTGGAAAGGATCCCAGTCGAGGCGCCATGCTCTTTCAAGAAAGGAAAGATTAAAGAGAAGTCTCGGTGATGAGTGATTTCTCCACCTGTGAATTCGAAGTAAAACTTTTGATCCGGATGCGACTTCATCAAACGGTACAGAAAGCGGATGACGAAGAGAGAATCGACACCGGGGATGCTCCCATCATTGAGAGAGGGAATGCAGTAAGAACAACTAAAATTACAAATGTTAAATAAGGTCCACTGAACTGTGACGTACTCTCGACTGATTATTTTTTCGTGCTTGAGAGCGGTATAATCAGTGGGCACCCCTATCTCTGTTTAATGTCTTTATATTTGTTTGAAGTATCACCTGTGTAAATCTGCCGCGGACGGCAGATCTTAAACCCAGGCTGCTCCACCATTTCCTTCCACTGTGCCATCCAGCCAGGAAGACGTCCCATCGCAAACATCACGGTGAACATATTCGTCGGGATGCCCAGAGCGCGGTAAATAATCCCAGAGTAGAAATCGACGTTCGGATAAAGCTTACGAGAAACAAAGTACTCATCTTTGAGCGCAACCGCTTCGAGACCTTTGGCGATATCGAGGAGTGGATCTTTCACCCCGAGAGTAACCAGGACGTTATCACACTCGCGCTTGATGATTTTTGCCCGAGGGTCAAAGTTTTTGTACACGCGGTGACCGAAGCCCATGAGACGCGATCCAGAGTTTTTATCTTTCACTTCGGCGAGGAAAGCTTCATACCCTTTTCCAGAATCTTTAATTTCTGCCAGCATCTCAAGCACTGCTTGGTTCGCTCCTCCGTGAAGTGGTCCCCAGAGAGCGTCCACACCCGCAGAGATCGTCGCGAAAATATTTGCTTTCGAAGAACCCACGAGGCGAACGGAAGACGTCGAGCAGTTCTGTTCATGATCGACATGAAGAATGAGGAGCACATCGAGTGCCTTGGCGATTTCTTTTTTCACATTTTTATCACCCGTCATCATGTGGACGAAATCGGTGCAGTAGTCGAGGGACTTATCAGATTTAACGAACTCTTTTCCTTGCGAGTGGCGGTACGCATACGCCGCGACCACTTTCAGCTGACCCATCAACTGACAGATCGCCTGGTCTTTCTGCGCCGGAGTTAAATCCTGCACGCACATGTCTTCGTAGAAAGCTGACAGAGAAACCATGTTCGATGAAAGAACGGCCATCGGGTGAGCGCTCTTCGGGAAAGCTCTAATCTGCTGCTTAATTCCTTCGGGGACATCATCGTAGGAGGCGATTTTTTGCTCAAACGATTTGAGCTCTGTTTGCGTCGGAAGTTTTCCGTAGAACACGAGATACGAAGCCTCGAGGAAAGAAGATTTCTCTGCGATTTCTTCAATCGAGTAGCCACGATATTTTAAAATTCCTAGTTCACCATCAAGGAACGTTATCGCTGAAGTGTACGCTCCCGTGTTCATGTAACCCGTATCCAGAGTGACATGACCGGTTTCAGCGCGAAGCTTAGTAATGTCGATTGCCTTCTCTCCTTCGGAACCAGTGAACGTCGCGAGTTCAAAAGTTTTATCGCCGAGAACAAGTTTCGCCTTGTCAGACATGAGAGAGCTCCTTAAATGGGTAAGAGGAAGAGGTGGCAAAAAGTTGAGTTATATTAACTAATTGGCCTCGTTCTGTCCAAAATTCTGTTTTGATTTTCATCGGTTAGGTGGGGACAAAAGTTTAAGAAACAAAAACAAATAGGGCCAAAAAAGCTCTGAAAAGGTGACAAAACGGCACCAGTAACTACCTGGGTAAGAAGATTCCTCACACGAAACGCAACGCGTTTAGTCCATGAAAAGATTAACAACTAAGAAATACTTGATCGTTTCCTTACTCTTGGCCAAGCTCTTGCTTTCTTCTGTTTTAATTCAAACAAGAAGTTTGGGGAAACAAGGAGAAAGCATGAAAAAAGCTTCATGGTCACTATTGGTTATTCTACTCGCCTCACTCAGCTCACTCGAATCTTACGCGCAAAACCGTCCGCGCCCTGATCGACCTCAGGGGCCAGGGCCCCAGCAACCAATTCCTTCTTTTCCTCAGTACGATGAGCGAGGATCACGTGGAGAAGAATTGATTGAAGCGCGAATTCAACAAACTCTTCGTCCGGGTCAGCGCCTTCGTCTTTCGCAATTTTTATTCGCCAGAGACTTACGCGCAGAAGTTGTTTCACTCACCATCACAGCGCAAAGTTTTCAAGGTCCGGCGCAGATTCAAATTTCTTCAGGTCACTTAGTTGTTGATCAAGTTCAGGTTCGTAGGCAGCTCAATCAAGTTTCGTCACTGGCACAGCGTCTCGGCTCACTCGACATGCTCGAGCTTTCCGCGCAGGAAGATATTTACATTGAAAGC
>CANETG010000036.1 GCA_947440875.1 Bacteriovoracaceae bacterium | reverse complement strand
TCCGTCTTATGTTGACTCAATTTTTTCAGCTAAATAGCCGAAAAATAAGAAAATTAGTACTCAAAGGGTTCCTATGAAAAGATCTAATCTTCCACCACTACTTTCTATGGCGATGGCCTTACAGATGATCATTTCACCTGTGGTCTACGCTCAAACGATTAATCCAATGAGTATGCTGGAACAAGCTGGGCAAATGCTTCAGCAGAATCAACGAAACATTGAAGGTCAGCAGCGAGCACAAGCGAACCAACAGCTTGTCGCTGAACTCACGAGACCCGGTCGCGATAAATATTTCAACACAGATTCACTGGCGAGAATTCCGGGGCTGATGAAATACATGGCACAGAACGGGCTCAATCCACAAACTCTCACTTGCCCCACTCTTCCTACAACTCTCACTGAAATTCGCGCTGAAGTTTGCCGTATTGGTGTCACTAACGATCGAGGCGTTCCTGCTCAAGCACAGTTATCGGAAATGTTCTCAATCTATAAAACATACGGAGACGTAGCAAAAGAATATGAGACTTTTCGTTCGAACAGTAATGCTGAAGGGCAACCCGTTGGTGTCGGTTGTATGAAAAATGCACTCCAAACATTGAACGGCTTCTTTGCCTACAGAATCAATGAACTTGAAAAACTCACCACTAGTCTTGAGGCCCTTAACAATCAATTCAGAGAAGCGTCTAAAGTTGATCTCAATGCTATTGAGGAATCAACTGCGGTTCTCGATGGCGGAAACTCTGAGCTCACTGAAGAAGTTCGTACGCGACGCCCGGATCTTTTTGATTTCGCAAAACGCTTTGATAATCCAGCATGTAAATCAATCTTCGCAGGCGATGCTGTCAATAATCTTGGGAACGGTCGTCCTGGCGGATTAAATCAAATCTCGAAAACAATAAAAGACGAGTTTGCTGCAAAACCAGCAGGCTCGAAATTCTCCGGTGAATCTTACCTCGGTGGACACGGCTCTGTTGTCGATGACATCAACAAGATGGCCGATAGTGCTGCCCAACAGTTTTCACTCAACTTCACTACCATCAGTAGCGACCCGAGAGGTTTCGGCGAATTCGCGGCCGGAATCCAGGGAAGTGTGAGTTCGCCCAATGGTCTCAACTCCCTCCTCAGAGGCGATTTCTTTACTAACGTCCAAATTAATTACTCTAAGCAATTTGAGCCAATCGCTTCGAATCGATCCTCGCTCGAGAGTGAACTTTCTGCCGCTGGAGTGAACCCACAGAGTGCACTGAGTGTCGCAAACAACCTCAACGCCACGAACTTCGAAAGCGAAGTAAGCCTCGTTCAAAACCAGATCCGTAACGGCTGTCTTCAGCGCTCCTTCGGTGGTGGAGAATTCTGGACCAACGTTAAAAAGAATATCAAAGACCCAAGAGGATCTAGATTCGCTAACGAAAATGAATTCAATTCCATCCGCGAGCGGATCGAAGCCATCATGACCAATTCGAGAACGACTCCCGAAGCAAAAATTTCTGAGCTTAGAGCTCTCGAGCAGTCGGAAGGTTCAAGATTCGTCCTCGACATGCAGGGCTCTTACCAGAGAACTGTGCTGCAAGATGGGAAGGCCGTCACCTCGAGTGTCAGTGCTTCTCAGCGAGCTCCTTCAAATTATTTTAATGACATCGTCAACACATGTGATGCTCAGTTCTCAACGAATCGACTTGGATCGGCAATGACCGGTGCCTCGGCGATCGCCAAACTCCGCGAACTCAATCAGCAGTACCGCACCCTCGCAACGAACCAATCAAATAGCATTCGCAATGAGATTAAAAAGAAGCTCATCGAATGCGATTCCTCGAACGAAGCGAACAATCAACAAGCTGGGTCTTGTACCAGCGAAAGATTCAACACTTCAGCTGCTGGCTTTTGCGCAAACGCCGCCTTCACTTGTGCCGGCAACATGAACAGTTGTAACACCCAAGCCAAAAATTTCGTGACCCAGATCAAAACTGAAAGAACCGCTCGCGTAAATAACTACAAAGCTCTCGCTCAAAAGAACAAAGCAGACATCGTGAGAATCTTCGACACCGCTCTGGCAGAATACATGAGAGACGGCGAAGCCATGAGGGGCCTCTTCGGTGCTGGCTTCAGTGCTCCTGAAGGTATTCAGAGAGAAGTGGCTGGTGACGGGAAGTACATTGATAAATTTCGCCAGGTGGAGTCTCCAGACGGAGCACTCCTTCTCGAAGACCCAGACAAGTATGTCGATATGTTTAAGCGCAATATCGTTAAACTCAAAGAAAGCGTTCAAAAGCAGCAGCAAGAAATCTTGGGTAACGGCGGCCGCGGTGGAGTCATCGCTCAGCACGTCGATCTAACTGAACGCAATTACAAAACTGCAATGGATGCAGCGAAATCAATCTCTGATAACTGTCTCGCTAAACATGATGATTACCTCAGACAGTCAGAACAGCAGAGAGCTCAGCAGATGGCTGATCAACAGAAGCGACAAAATGAGTTGGGAGAAAAGCGCAGCGAATTCTGCAACCGTTTTGGGATGCTGAATACGAATCCAAATGCTGCTTGCGAAGGAAATATTCGTGATCTGGTAAGTGCTTCAAATGCAGCGGGCGGATTTGACGCTTCCAATGAGTTAAATCGTCGATGTGCCAGAGTCCAGACCGAGAGCCAGGGATCAGGATCATCGTCAGGAATTAGTATGCAGTCCGCGATCAACGTCTGCTCTAGTCATACCGGAGGAACAGCTGGTAACCCTGGAGATCCCGCGACTTCGGATTTAAAAACTCTCTGCGCTCGAATCGCCTCCACTGCTACTCTTAGAAGATTTTGCCCTCTGCTCGAGTCTGAAGGCGGTACAGAAGCTCGACCTTCAACCGTACGGTCTGCTGATACGACTTGTGAAAATCTGTTATTTGGACAGATCATATCTGTTAACTCTCAAACAGGCGGGGGATCTGATTTTGCCAGCACTGGTGAAGCATCCGATGCAGGTAGTGCTCCCGCATTTTGCAGTGCCGGATTCAATGGCGACCGCTCAGTTCCAGAAGGTAGCTCAAATCCACTGGATGCTCTAAGACGCGGCTTAGGCGGTACAGTTCAAGGCATCTAGTCCCCGACCTGTTTACTAGGTTGAGATCAAGCTGATTTCAACCGATGAGGCCCTATATGGTACGTCAGCGGATGATAAAACCAGCCTTCTCTTATCTAATGACGATTCTTTCGATCACGGGTCTCGCTCTATTAATTTCATGTAATGCAACAGAAGTCGCTTCCACAGGCACACGCAGTGGAATTTCCAGTAATCCTAATGGATCACTTGATGGTGGCGCTTTTGTTTTCCGCGAAAGTCCTTCGGTGCTTAGCGGGGGGAGTGCTTATCCGGGCTCATTTAATATTTCAAAAATCGTTGGTGGAAAACTCGAAATCATCACTGAAAATACTTCTCTGACAGCGAACTGTTCTATCACTCTCTTTTTCTTTGGATCAGTTGTTGAAGACGAAGTGACCGATTGTATCCGCTCCCTCGGACAAGAAACAGATACTGTTCCTGCCACTCGAAATGCCCAGCGCTTATTTGTCTTTCCGATTGGCAGCGAAGAGTTTTATAACACGAACACACTTTATCATCTCCAGCTCGCAAAAACGGAGTATCTCGAAAAGTTGAAATACGCTTACGATAAGATTCATTCACTTTCAGTGACAATCCCAAAATCAATTCCGAGTTACCTCCGTGACTCCGGACATTTTTGGTTCAAGGGTGTGACCTCCACCAACGCCAGACAATTACGAAACTCATTTCTTACTTCATACTCTTTTTGCGATTTTGATTCGAACGCAAGCTTTCGTCCTGCTGACACATCACTTTGCTTTGGTGGGTTCGAAGACTTCGATAGTACCTTCATCGTTCAGGATCCCTCCATCATTTATCACGAGATGATGCACGGTCTCGTTTCGATTATGCTCAACTACCGCAACGGAACTTCGACTCTCTCTCACCCCTTTCGCTCGAGCCTAGGTGGATTCGGAATCACAGAGGCCTCTTCAATTAATGAAGGCCTCGCCGATTATTTTAGTTACGTGATGACAAAAAGAACTCACTTCGCTGAATGGGGACTCGGAGCAACGGTGAACGCTGATCGTCCGCTATCAGAAAGAGACGCAGACCACATTCCGGCTTTGGATACTTCCCCAGAAGGGCGCCTGTCTTACCCTACTTACCTTCTCTACAACCCTAACAATCCTGAAAAACAAAATGATGACGATCACCTTACCGGAATGATCGTTAGTCATTATCTGGTGGCGCTCACTGAAACGTTTAAAACCCAGTGTGGTCTTAGTTCTCAAAGCGATGGAGGCCATGACGAAGCCACATCTTACGTCATGCTCCTCGTGGCTGAAACTCTCGCAGAGCTGGGTGACTTGAACGCCAAAGGTGTCGATGATTTCACTGCTCCGTTTTCATCTGGTCTCTTCTTTAACAATTTGGATTTTACAAACTCTTACGTTTGGCAACAGTCCATGAATCAAACGAACTTCAGAAGATTTTTCCAAGTCTTTGCGAAGAACACGAATAAATACATCACGAAGAATATCTGTACCGCTTTTGATAAAAACGAATCGGAAAAACTCCTCGATGACTATGGATTACTTCTCTTTAAAACCTACAACGACAACGGTAATAGTACTAAAGATCGCTTGCAGGTTTACAGAAATGCGGTGGGCTTTATTGCGAATCAGCCTCTGACTGGCGTCTCAGAAGATAATCGCCGTAAAACAGTGATGGTTTCAAAACAACTCCTCGATGTCGCCACCGCTGGCTCTACAACTGCGGTAAATTTTTATTTAATTGATAACCGCACAGACGTGAACAACCTTTTGGGTGAGCTCCTCTTTAAAGGTCTTGCCGTTCCCCTCTCTACGGGTGTTTCAAGTACAGATTACAATAATGGGAATATTAAAATTTCTCCCGGTGAAGTCGTTGGTATTATTCCCAATCTTTACAATGGATCGAATACACCAATGGCGGGGGTTCAGTTACTTGCCAATGACTGGGATCACACCCACATCACGGACACAGCAACCGGAAATTTTAAACCCTGTGCAGTCGATTCAGTGACAACAGTCGATCAGGGTGCCGAATCGGGTCTCAGCTGTAAGAGTACCGCTCCGAGTATTGTTCCCGAAATTATTTATCCTGATAAAGACTATGATCGTCTCTCCAAGAGATGCCCTACCTCAGCACCTTGTACAGAATCACAAAAAATATTTCCCACGCAAGCGGCAGCACCCGTGTGCCTCGTTCAGCTTGATGAGGGCGATAGCACGCGCTGGGTTTCTCAGAATGAATTCCGAAAGAAAAACGGTCTTTCCCTTCAGGATAAAGACTGTCTTGGCTATTCTACGGGTGGTGTCACGGATAAAGATTTTACCTTCAATCCCCACGAGTGTATGGCGCGGTTTCTTCCCGGTGCGAACACCTCTTTCTACACCCGCATCGATTCGAGAAAAAACTTCTATCAGTCGGTTATTGAGCCATCAGAGAATAGAAGATTCAGTGTTGGTAACCTCATGTTAATGGAAGTGAGCAAATGGGTTCCACCGGGAACGAAATTCCGATGCCGGATGCGCGCTCGGTTCAGTAACTGCTCAGACTGCTATAACGACAATTCCAATAGTAAAGATGACTTCCTCGATTACGAGTTCAACGGTCACAAGCCTTTCAAGGTGATCAACTTCGAGTTTGACGTCAATGACTAGCGAACAAAAAAAATCCCTCGTCATTATGATCCCTTTTGTCATTGCCTTGATGTGCTTCTGCTACATCGAAGCCGAGAATAAGGTCACTGCAACTGGGGAAGCTTCCTCTCAGAGAAAGTCTCCTCAAACTCTGAAAGTTGAATTAGATAAAGCAAGAGCACCTGCGAGTGTCTCTGAATCACTTCACTCACCCACAACAACTCCAGCGACCTCCCACCCTGTGTGGAAAGAAAATCTCGAGCGCACTCTGAGAACTCAAGGCGGAGCACTGATTAAGAATGTTAAAATTGAAAAGGTCGATTCTTTTGACTGGAAAGTTGGAAAAATCGATGTTCGCGTTGATTCGATTAAAGTCAGTCTTCAAAATGAGCAGGGTCAACGCTCAAGCTTCCGGGCCATTGTCGATGCTTCTTCCGGAAAAATTCTTCAGACCTGGGATCAGCCCATCATCGATAACTTCAGTGCCAAAACAAGTGGAACCATCAAGATTGATTCTCGTTACCACAACGACTGAAGTAAAAAGAAATACTCTTTAAACTAACGACGCTTTTTCTTTCAACTTAAGATCAAGTTCCTCAATCAATTTAGGATCAATCTTCGGCACTAATCCCTGTGGGTCGACTTGAAGCTTGAAGTCAGTAGCAAAAAATGCTTTGAGTGCCGTAAGATCACCCTGATAGATTTTCTTCACCACATCGCTCTCCGAAGTCAGTCCAAAATAAGACAAAATTGATTTCGAAAGTTGCGGAAGATACGGCGAAAAGAATGTTCCGATCACAAGAACATAGGCCGCCGAAGTCGCGATTGTTTCTTTAGCTTTTTCTGGATCAGCTTTAAATTCTGTCCAGGGCGCTCTTTCGGTAATGAATTGGTTTACTTTTGATCCGAGCGCCATGAGGTGTTCCTGACCACGCTTGATCTGATAGGAATCCAAAAGTTCATGGTATTCCTTGATAAAACTCTCAACCTCTTTCAAATGATCATTAAAAAATGGCTGAAACTTATCTTTGCTAATTCCTTCCGGAAACTTCGAGGCCGAAAACTTCATCGCGCGATTGATGAAGTTTCCAATGTTGTTAGCAAGCTCCGAATTGATCTTGAGCTCTAGCCCCTTCCAGGTAAAGCTTGAGTCAGAGGTCTCAGGAATGAGCGACGTGAGATAAAACCTGAGTGCATCCGAGCCGAAAGTATTGATCGCCTCTTCCGAATCAACATACCAGCCTTTTGACTTCGAGAACTGCTTCCCTTCGAGATTGACGTATTGGTTGGCCGGAAGTTCAGTGACCGGATTCACAAACCCCGTCCCCATACTCATTACCGGAAAGATGATTGCGTGAAAGATAATATTATCTTTCCCGATGAAGTTGACGATGGTCGTGTCTTTTGAACCCCACCAGTCTTTGATGTAGTCTTCGCCCTTGCCTTCAAGAAATTTCTTCGTATTGGAAACGTACCCAATCGGAGCATCAAACCACACGTAAATTTTCTTTCCTTTCGCTTCATCCAGAGGAACATCGATTCCCCAATCCAGATCGCGGGTGATCGCTCGATCGACAAGATTATCTTTGGTAAGAGACTCTACAAATGGGACAACGTTTTTTCTCCAAATCGGTTTTCTCGTTTCGAACCATTTCTGGAACTTCTCATGCATCTTAGAAAGCATGAGATACCACTGATAAGAATCCACCGCCATGACGTGTTTTGAACCACAGAATTTACAAACAGGTTTGATGAGTTTCAAGGGATCAATCCAAGTGCCACAATTTGGACACTCATCGCCTCTGGCTTCAGCGTATTGACAGACGTAACACTCGCCTTCAACGAACCGATCAGGCAGCATGTTTCTACAGTCCTGACATTGGAGCTGTTTCTCGGCCCTCTTTTCAATGAGTCCTTTTCCAAGCAGATCGTTAAACCACTTGAGTGTTTCCTCTTTGTGATAAGGCGCGGAAGTCTGACCAAAGAAATCAAAGTGGATATCGTATTTGTCAAAGAGTTCTTTGTGCGTTTTGTGCCATTCGTTTACATATTCCTGATAGCTTTTTTTCGCCTTCTGCGCGTTTTGCATGATCGCAACCCCATGCTCATCAGAACCAGAGATATGGATCGCCTTCACACCAGAGAGCTTCTTATGTCTCGTAAAAATGTCTGCAGGAAGGTAAACACCCGCAATATGACCAAAATGGAGTGGTCCATTAGCGTAAGGAAGAGCGGATGTGATGAGATATTTCATATTGCCTCAACTGAGAGTATTTAGAGCTAAATCAGAATACAAAGTAAGGTGTTTTTTGTCTTTTGATTTTGACACTCGGTCGGTGCTTTTTTATCCTGCATGCCAATGACCATTTCCCTCCTCGGACTCAACCCCGAACAACGCGAAGCTGCCCAGACCGTAGACGGTCCTGTCCTTATCTTGGCGGGTGCCGGCTCTGGTAAAACTCGTACCGTCACCTATCGTATTGCTCATATGCTGGTGAACCTTCGCATTCCCGGGAAGCAAATTCTCGCAGTAAGTTTTACCAATAAAGCTGCCGCAGAGATGAAAGAGCGCGTGTCACATCTTGTGGAATCCCGCATGAGAAAAGGTGTCACCCTTTCTACTTTTCACTCCCTGGGTATTCGTATTCTTCGCGAGGATATTCACCACCTCGGTTACAACAATCTTTTCTCAATCTATGATCAAGCAGATCAGATGAGTATCGTTCGTGAGGCTTTGAAAAGTTATCGTTCCAACAAGCAATTTGATCGCGGCATCGTGATGTCGAAAATTAGTCTCCTCAAAAACAATGGAATCTCTAACGAAGAATTTCCGCGCTCAAAATTTTACGATCCCGAAAATAATTACGATGGTGCCACCGAGTATGTTTATAACTACTATCAGGACAAGCTCCAGTTCTATAATGCTCTCGACTTCGACGACATTCTCTTTCTTGTGGTGAAGCTCTTTCTCAAATTCCCTGAAGTCGCAAAAAAATATTCCGAGCGCTATAAGTACATCATGGTGGATGAATATCAGGACACAAACACCCTTCAGTTCGGACTCATTCAAGCACTGACTTCAACCCATCAAAATATTTGTGTCGTTGGGGATGATGATCAGGCGATCTACGGGTTCCGTGGTGCTGATATTTCCAATATTTTGAATTTTGAGAAACAATACAAAAACACGAAAGTCATTAAGCTCGAAGAAAACTATCGCTCCACATTCCCGATTCTCGATCTCGCCAATAAAGTCATTCAGGAAAATAAAAACCGTAAAGACAAAACGATGCGGACGGCACAAATGGAAGGAGAGAAGCCTCTTCTTTGGGCAACTGCCGAATCTGATCATGAAGCATCTGTCGTAGTTGAAGAGATTATTAAACTACAATCCCACGGCGCCATGCTGTCTGAGATCGCAATCCTCTACCGCTCAAATACTCAGGTCCCCAGTTTCGAAGATCAGCTGAGAATCGGGCAAGTTCCGTATACTATTATTGGCGGTCAGAAATTTTACGAAAAAAAAGAAATTAAAGATCTGATAGCTTTTCTCACGTTGATCCAAAACTCCCGTGATGAGTTGGCCTTAAGAAGAGTCCTCAATGTCCCGAATAGAGGCGTCGGGAATGTGACCCTCAATAAGAACCTGGAAAAATCCGCTGAGCAGAAACGTCCACTTTTTCAAGTGATCAATGATGAAGAAGAACATGAAGGAATAAAAAACTTTGTGGGGATCATCAAAAAATACCAAAGAGTCTTTCATGAAAAACCTCTTCTCCATGCAATCACCGATCTGATTGAAGATTTAAATTATTATGACTTCATTGAGAAAAGTTATGATCAAGCGAAATTGTCTGAGAGAAAAAAAAATGACGTAAAAAACTTCCTCCTCGCTGCCGATCGTTTTCAGGACAGATACGGTGAAGAGGCAACTCTCAAAAACTTTGTTGAGCGCCTTCTCCTGGCCGATTCACAGGACAATCAAGCTCCCGGTGATGGCTTCAAAAAGAATGAAGTCACATTGATGACGCTTCACGGTTCGAAGGGCCTTGAATTTGATAATATTTTTTTCGTGGGAATGGAAGAAGAACTCCTTCCCCATAAAAAAACAATCGTCGATAACTCAGACATCAATGAAGAGCGCAGACTTTGCTACGTCGGTATCACCAGAGCTCGCAAGAGACTCATCATGACTTATGCCAAAGAACGAAAGCTCTACGGCAAGATGATTCCTAGATTTAAGTCTCGTTTCGTTATCGAACTCACGGATAATTATCGCGAAGTGGACCGAACGAATTTTGGTGACATGTCCGAAGATGAAGTGAAAGACTTTAAGAAAAGCTTCTTCGGAGGTCTCATGGACTCACTCAAATGAAACTACTCGACCTTTTTACTGATTTCCATAACTGGGTAAGTGATAAAGATTTTATCTGGTGGCCCTTCTCATTTCTTCGCCCCGAAAAACATGTGCCGATGACTATAAAGCTCATCCTCCAGATGGCCGCATGCTTTTCTGGACTTGGAACCCTCATGTTCACAGCTTTTGCCATCGTTAACAATTTGTTCACGGCCTCTTCAATGCTCCAGACTCTCTTTTTCTCCTACGTCCTCTTTTTCTTCTGGTTCACTCTCGTCACTCGCACATTCTGGAATCGCCGCGCCCACAAGCTCGCCGCCGAACTTCCCCAAAGTGTGAGGTCGTAAGAAGAAAAAAAGGCCATCCATGGCCTTATATGATCCATCCGTGGAAGACACCTTCCTGGCGGTCTCTGATTATGGTTTTTGTGTAGGTGGGGCGCTGTCTTCGAGATCTTCTGGAAGAGTATTGCCGGATGTAAATCCAGTAATTGTGTAGCTACGTGGAAGGTAAAAACCGAAAGTGAGAAATGAAATCAATGTTTCTGTCGTACTTTTCTGTTCATAGACGATAACTTTTGAAAGACCGTCGAAGCCAGCACGTCTGACTTCTTCATCGATGTAAACTTCTTGATGATCAGGCTCGATTCCCCAAAAATAAAAATCTCTTTTTCCTTGTAGAGAAATTTCTTTCCGATGATCGGGATTTCCGCTGAATGTTACTGGGACAGTATTGTTAGAACGAAAATGAATCGTTGTACAACTGGTGAGAAAACCCGCGAGGAAAAATAATGAGATATGCTTCATATCTTCATTCTTGGGTTCGGATTGCGACTTGTCAAAAAAAAATTAGAGGTGATCGAAAGTCTGTTTCTTCTTTTCGATCATTCCATCAAGCGCTTTAAAGTGGTCCGATGATCTTTGAGTAATTCCTTGATAGGCGGCCATCAGCTCAAGATGAGAAATGAGATCGCTTTGATAAGCATGAATGATCGCTTTTTTAGTCATTTGCACTGCAATCGGTGGAAGATTCACAATTTCCTCAACCACTTCCATCGTTCGAATTTTTAGTTGTTCTGGTAGGACCACTTCATTGACGAGACCCATTTTTAAAGATTCTTCCGCCGAATAATTTCTGCACGTAAGAAACATCTCCATCGCTTTTCCGTGTCCAACTAGCCTTGAAAGAAAAAAGGCACCACCATCACCTGGAACTAATCCGACTTTGGCGAAAGTTTCAGCGAATACTGCTTGAGTCGATGCAATTCGGAGATCGCACATTGCGGCCAGATCACATCCTGCTCCAACCGCTGCCCCGTTCACCATAGCAATCAATGGTGTTCTGATCTGCGAAATAGTCAGAGGAATTTGCTGAATCCCAGATTGATATGTTTCTCTCAGTTCATTCGATTCACCGGCAAACATTCCCGTTTTTCCGCGCATCGCTTTTATGTCTCCACCAGCACAGAAATTCTTCCCGGCACCAGTGATCACAATGGCACGGATTGCAGGATCAATATCTGCCTGGCGAACAACTTCCACCAGCGCAGAAACCATGGCTGATGAATAAGCATTACTTGAGTCTGGACGATTTAAGGTAATCCATAGTGAATTGCCTTTTTGCTCAACCAGAAGATCTTCAAAGTTCTTCAGACTAAAATTCATACTTTTCCTGTGCTCTGATAAGCCTTGAGAAATTTAGACTCTGTTTGGCGCTGAAATTTCCCCAAAATGAATGCCGAGGCTTCTGCAAGTTTTTTGATATCAACACCTGTTTCAATTCCCAAGGACTGCATGAGATACCAGACATCTTCCGTCGCCACGTTTCCGGTAGCACCTTTGGCATAGGGACAGCCACCGATTCCACCAGACGAAGAGTCATAGACTGAAACTCCAGCTTCGAGCGAAATAAGAATATTTGTTATCGCCATTCCTCTGGTGTCGTGAAAATGCATGGCAGTCTTCTCAAGAGGAACGGATTTCAAAAAGTCCTTAAGTGTATTTCTCACTTGCCCAGGAACGGCAACGCCAATCGTATCTCCAACTGAAACTTCATACACACCAAGTTTCAAAAATCGTTCAGCAACACTTATGAGTTTAGAAACTTCAATTTTTCCTTCATATGGACAACCAAAGGCAGTGGAGATATACCCTCTCATACGGATACCGTCTTTTTTGGCGGCTTGAGCAACCTCTTCCATCCGCTCAAAAGTTTCGTCCACACTCGCGTTCACATTCTTTTTTGTGAATGAATCCGAGGTGGCACTGAACAGTGCGATTTCTTTAACACCTAAATCTTTGGCTTTCTCGTAACCATACATATTAGGAACGAGACACGGAAAGTTCGTTTTATTTAAACCAAGACCTTCTTTGACCATAGTGAAAAGTTCAACGGCATCTCTCATCTGAGGGATCGCAGGAGGCTTAACGAAACTGGTGACTTCTATCGTTTGAAGGCCAGCACCTTGAAGGAGCGAAATATAATGAAACTTATCGTCAGTCCCGAGAACTAATTTTTCATTCTGAAGACCATCACGAGGGCCAACTTCAACGATCCGAACTTTTTGAGGTAATGCCATCCTATTCAACCTCCGCTAAAGTCACTCCGCCTTGAACGAGCTCGCCGATTTTGAACATGATTTTTTTTACTTTCCCGTCTTTATCAGCGCGGATGGCATGTTCCATTTTCATCGCTTCAAGGATGAGAATCGTTTCGCCTTTCGTCACTGTCGAGCCGACTTCTTTCATTATCTTGAAAATTTTACCCGGCATCGGTGATGTGAGACTGCCTGCACCTACAGCAACTGTCTTACGCTTTTTCCCAGAAGAAGAAATAACTGCCTCTCGCCCCATCGTCATAACAATTGAGTCACCATCACGATTAGCCTTACCAACCTGAGCTTTAAAACGCTGAGCTCCCTCAAGGATCATTTCGCCGCTATCTTTCTGAATGACTTTGAAAAAATAACTTTTTCCATTGAGGAGAAAGCTTACCTGCTGAGGGTCTTTCCTAAAATCTTGGACCAAAACATCCTGACCATTAAAATTAAATTTCTTATCCATATTAGTTCCTGAACCCTGTTAATACAGTCCATGGGTTCTTCATCGCCGCTATCGCCGATACTTTGATAGTGCTTCCTTCAGCAAGAGAGAATGCCGCAATGAGTGCTGCTATCTCATCATCCGAGATTGTTGAAGGTTCAAGATCATTCTTATAGTCCGGAATAAAATGCGTGTGCGTTTTCCCGGCGATGAATTCTTTGTGCCCAAGAATTCTTTTGAGATAGTCTCTATTGGTTTTCACACCGAGGAAAAGAACTTCATCCAAACTCTGAATCGTTTTTGAAATGGCTGTCGTTCTTTCTTCTCCCCAAACAATAAGTTTCGCGATCATGGGATCATAGTTCACTCCCACTTCTGTCCCATCAAGAAATCCACAGTCTAAACGGACATCTCTTAATGTGGGAATTCCAATGCGCTCAATTTTGCCGATGGTTGGCATGAAATTATTGTCCGGATCTTCCGCATAAATTCGGCACTCAATGGCATGGCCCTTCTGCTTAATTTCCTCTTGTTTCACGAGGATTTTATCCCCTTGAGCTACCATAATTTGATATCTCACGAGATCATGACCAGTGACCATTTCAGTCACGGGATGCTCGACCTGGAGTCTTGTATTCATCTCCATGAAATAATAGCTTCCGTCTTGGGCCATGATAAATTCAACCGTCCCTGCACCACGATAGTTAATACCCTTAGCAATCTGAACAGCAGTCTCACAAATTTTCAGTCGAAGCTCTTGACTCAGATTAGGCGCAGGCGTTTCTTCTACCACCTTCTGATAACGGCGCTGTATTGAGCATTCACGCTCAAAAAAATGAAGATGATGACCGTGAGTATCCGACATGAGCTGCACTTCGATGTGACGAGGATTCAAAACGTACTTTTCGATGAGAACTTTGTCGTTGGAAAAAAACTTTAATCCTTCGGATTTTGCCCCTCGAATTGATTCTAGAAGCTCTGAATCCTGATGAACAATCCGCATGCCCTTACCACCACCTCCAGCAGAGGCCTTAATAAGAACCGGATATCCAATTTTTTTTGCTTCTTTCACTAAAGTCTCATCACTCTGATCGTCGCCGTGATAGCCAGGAGTGAGAGGTATGTTGATCTTCTCCAGTGCTTTCTTCGAGCCAATCTTATCACCCATGAGAATGATGGACTCAGGAGTTGGTCCAATGAAGATGATTCCATTTTTTTCAACTAAGCGAGCGAACTCTTCATTTTCAGAAAGAAATCCGTAACCCGGATGAACAGCATCGGCACCGGATTTTTTAGCGACTTCAATGAGCTTCGATTTATTAAGATATGTATCCGCAAGTGTTCCACTACCTAATGAGTACGACTCATCTGAATAAAGTGCGTGCGGCAGAGTCTTGTCGTCTTCAGCGTAAACCGTGACCACAGATATTCCCATCTCACGGGCCGTCTTCAAAACTCTTAAGGCAATTTCTCCCCGATTAGCGACGAGTATTTTTTTTATTTTCATTTTTTCATCCAGGCAGGTTTATCTTTTTCCAGAAGCGCTCTCATTCCTTCCTGTCCCTCCGAACTTATTCTTCTTTCAGAGATCATCTGACAGGTAAGATCCTCGGAAGCTTTAAGATTTTTCACCACAGAGCGAATGAGCTTCTTTGCTTCTCTCGCTGCCTGGGGACCAGCGGCCAGAAATCTTTTTTCCATTTCATTGATTCTATGATCAAGCTCACCTGCTTCAACCACTTCATGCAAAAGTCCCATCTTGAGCGCTTCATCGGCAGAAAATCTCTCACCCGACAGCATCCAGGCGCGAGCATGAGATTCACCAATTTTCGAAATACAATACGGAGAGATGACCGCAGGAATAAGCCCAAGTCTGACTTCCGTAAAACCAAGCATCGCTTCTTTGACAGAGACAGCATAATCACAAACACTCACAAGTCCTAAACCACCACCGAGAGCATGACCATTGATTCTTCCGATGACCGGAACTTCGCATTCATTAATCGTAGAAAAAAGTTTCGCCAATTCTTTTGAGTCGCGAAAATTTTCTTCTTTTGTGTAATTTTTCATCGCCTTCATCCAGTTGAGATCGGCTCCCGCACAGAATGATGTCCCTTTGCCTGACAAAATGATGAGTCTGAGAGACTTATCATTTTTAAAACTTTCAAAAAGCTTGATGAGATCAGCAATCAGTTCGGCATTGAAAGCGTTGTGGATTTCGGGTCTATTTAACCAGACTTCCTTCACCTCATTTCTGTCAACGACTTCGATATGTTTCATCATTACATCCTGAAGACTCCCCAACGTGTGTCGGGGAATTCTTCGTTGTGAGACACACTTAGGCAAAGACCTAAAATATCTCTCGTATGCAGAGGATCAATCACT